>DATNQE010000586.1:0-11609 GCA_036702895.1 Trichocoleus sp.
CTGCCATAAAAGCCCGCCAGCGCCCCCACAAGCACCCCCAGCACAATGGCGATCGCCATTGCCGCCACGCCCACCGCCAGCGAAATTCGCCCCCCCACTAAAATGCGGGCAAGCTGGTCCTGCCCCAGGTCGTTGGTGCCAAAGGGATGGGCAACGCTGGGCGGCAGCAGGGAACGGGCAAAGTCTATCTGGTTGGGCGATGCTGCGTGGAGCAGGGGGCCAACCAGCAGCGCCAGCACAATCACCGTCAGCACGAGTAGGGCAGCCAGAGCGGTGCGATCGCACCACAGCCGCCGCAGCTCCCCCAACGGCCAAGCCAGCTTACGTTTTGTCTGCGAAGTCCCTAATGCCATTGCGTAGGGTGGGCGCCGCCCACCGCTTCTAATTGGATACCAGCCTATCAACCGGAGTAGCGCACCCGAGGGTCGATCACTCCGTAAAGCATGTCTGCCACTAGATTAAAGACCACCACCAGCACTGCATAGACAAACGCGATCGCCATCACCACAGGCGTATCGCCTCGGTAGATCGAGTCAATCAGCAGCGACCCAATCCCCGGCACCCGAAACACCTGCTCCGTCACTAGCGACCCAGTAAATAGCGTCGGAATATCCAGCGCCACCAGCGTCACCACCGGAATCAGGGCGTTGCGCAGCACGTGCACCAGCACCACCCGCAGATGGGGCAGGCCCTTGGCCCTTGCCGTCTGCACGTAGCCCTGGGGCAGCTCCTCAAGCACCGAGGCCCGAATAAAGCGCAGCAGCACCGCCGTTTGAAACACAACCAACACGGCAATTGGCAGAATCGACTGCCGCACCACCGCGCCCCAATCCGTCCAGGCGCTAATGCTTAAGGTGCTGTTGTAGATAAAAGGAAACCACCCTAAACGCACGCTAAACAGCAGAATAAACAGCAGCCCTGTAAAAAAGGTAGGCATCGAAAATCCGGCAAACGCCACAGTGGAGATGAGTCGATCTAACCAGCTGTGTCGCCGCAGTGCCGAGACAATCCCCAGGGGAAAGGCCAGCACTAGGCTCAGCGCATAGGCTGTCCCCAAAATTCCCAGAGTCACCGGCAGCCGCTGACCCAGCAGCTCGCTGACGGGAGCCCGACTAGTGAGCGAATAGCCCATATTTCCCGTCAAAAATGCCAGTGCCCACTTCACGTAGCGCACCGCTACAGGCTCATCTAGGCCCAAAGAACGCCGGATGTTCTCCCGCACCTCTGCCGTGATTGACGGGTTTGCCGCCAAATCACCTAGGGGATTGCCCGGAGCCAGGGTCAAAATCGCAAAAATCACGATGCTGATCGCAATCAGCGTCGGAATTGCGATCAGCAGTCGCCTTACTAGATAAGCCAGCATGGAGTCCTAGCGTGGGTGGCTGCCCTGATTCTCTCAGGAAGCTGGGGACGATGCTAGCGCTGCTTTGGGATAGGCAATGCGTTTGTGGTTGTACTGCTGCCAAACCTTAACAAACACCTCAGCAATAATGGTCATGTGCTCCCGCGTCAGCCCTGACTCGATCATTTGATTGTCTTTCCAGCGCGCCCGCAAAATGCGGTTCACCAGAGCCAGCGCTTCCTCAGGGGTCGCCTCCTGCATCGAGCGCAAAGCCGCCTCGCAAGAGTCGGCCAGCATCACAATGCCGGTCTCTAGGGATTGCGGGATGGGGCCATCGTAGCGAAAGTCAGCATCGTCCACCTGCAGGGTAGGGTCTTGGTTTGCCTGTTCCTGAGCCTGATGGTGGAAGTAGGCAATCGTCATGGTGCCCTGGTGCTCTGGAATAAACGCCTGAACGGCCTTGGGCAGACGGTACTTGCGGGCCATTACCAACCCTTCGGTGACGTGTTTTTTGATAATGGCGGCGCTGCGCCAGGGGTCATTGAGCGTGTCATGCTTGTTGGGGCCGCCCATCTGATTCTCAATAAAGCCCAGCGGGTCGTGCATCTTGCCAATGTCGTGGTAGAGCGTACCGGCCCTCACTAACTCGACGTTGCAGCCCAAAGCTCGCGCTGCCGCCTCTGCCAGACTGGCAACAAATACGGTGTGCTGAAATGTGCCGGGAGCCTCTGCCGCTAGCCGCTTGAGCAGAGGGCGATTGGGATTGGCCAGCTCTGCCAGCCGAATCGGCGTTACTAGATCAAACAGGTGCTCCAGGTAAGGGCTTAGCCCCAGGGCTACTACGCTCGAGATAACACCGTAAATCCCCTGCATCGCAGAGCCGGTGAGAATGCCGTACCACGCCGATGGGGAAAACGGGCTGAACATCAGCGTAAGCACCAGGTAAACCACGCCCTGGGTCAACCCCACGCCGCCCCCCAACAAGGCCAGCTCTTCGCGCGATCGCATCCGGCTCGCCACCAGGCTGCACACAAGCCCTCCTGCCGCGCCAGAGAGCAGGGCCACGGTGCTTACCCGAGTGCCGATCGGCAGCAGCAGCGTTAGCAGACCCACCACCGTGCTGCCTAAAGTCGCCCCGTAAAAGCTGCCCACCAGCAGCCCTACGGCGGGCAGACTGTAAGCCGAAATTCCAGCTACACTGAGCCCTGCCGTTCCCAGCACCAGCAGAGTAATCAGCAGGTAGTCCCGCCGGCGCAGGCTGGGGTGGAACCGGCGCTCAACAATCCAAAAAGCAAACACACCGCCGCCCACTAGCACCCCAAAACTCGCAAACCCTAGCCAGTTGAAGCGCCGCTGGCTGAGGTTAAAGTGGTCTAGCAAAACAAAAACTGACTGAGAAATTGGCTCCCCAACCCGAACAATAATCTCACCCTGCTCAGCCGTCACCGTCACCGGCTCGACCGCCTCAGCCGCCATCTCCGCCTGCAGCTTAGTTCGCTCGGGGTCTTCTACCAGGTTGGGCTGTAGCGAAGCCATAAGAGCCTGCACGGCAAACTCTTCTGCGGCCGGTGGGACAATTCCCCTCAGCTGCACCGTTGCTGCCTGGTTTAGAATCTCTGACGGCAGCCCCGGCATAATGCCCTGGGTCAACATGCGATCGCTCGCCTTGCGTACGGCCAGCCGAGTCGTCTCCCACTCAGGATCGGTTAGGTCCAGCACGCCAGGATTGAGCGCAACCGTTCCCTCGTCTTGATTCGCTATTTTTTCTAGATTGTCCTTGGCTCTTTGATACTGGCGTCGCGCATTGGCAATTTGGATTTGCAGCTCCAGGAACTGCTGCTGAGACGTCCGCTGCCGGTATCCCAACAGCTCGCGCACGGCCTTGCGCTGCACCCAGGGCAGTGACTGAAAGCGCTGCTGCGTTTCTATTTGGCTGAGCTCTGGGGTGCCAACTTGGCCCGAGGTCGCCGACACCGACGGCAGTACCCAGGCGCTAAGCGCCACCCACTCTGCCTCATCCACCCGGCGAATGTAGCGCTGCACCGGAGTAGAGAGAACTTCAGTCGCAACAAAGGGAAACTCGCCTGCCTGCAACCGTGCGATCGCAGCTCGCTGCAGCAGATCGCTCAGGGTTTGAACCGTTTTTTCGTTGACCTCCGAGTCAACCCGCAGCACCCGCAGGGCCCCGTTGCGGGCAGCCCGCTGCCGCTCCGCAGTGGTGGTAGAGTCGATGACGACAGCATCCTTAGGCGCAATTACTGTAGCCGGAGCAGCGGTACCGACCTGCAGTTCCGGCTGGTTGTAAAACCGCTGGCCTAGGGCTGCCGTCAAAGACAGCACCGTAGCTACATACAGCAACCGGGGATGATGCACTGCAGGGCGGCGTTTGGGTAAGCGAGGTGCACCTGAAGCTGAGGCAGGCGGCGGCTCAACAGCAGTTAAATCTTGCGATCGCTGATCGGCAGATCCTGGGGGAGCCAGAGGCTCTGGCGCATCCCATGCAGCTGGCTTAGCAGAAGAGGTTTGAGAAACCTTTAACGGAAGCTGCCACCAACGGTCAACAGTACTAAGGAGATGTCGGAGAGCCTTCATTCGTTTGCGGAGTGTTCCTACATCAGCTCATGGCACGCCACTTCACCCTTAACAGCAGGAGGAGCGCCGATTGGGCTAAGTCAGACAGACTCATTTCCCTACCAGCGCACTGAGAAGCTGTCTTCCTTTTACCTAGCTCCTACTGTCTAGCTATTATAGGTCCGAACTAATTGGCTCGATTCAGACGGGAACTCACCTGCCCTACAGGATAGACCGAGGAAGCTTCAGAAATCAGGGAGGGACAGACCCCTATCCAACGATTAAATAGAGTGTCCGTCAGCTGCCAGAGCGACTCCTCCTGAGCAATAGCCCACCGCTGCTTCAAAGCAGCCTGTGCCCGGGAACCGTAGAGCATCTCCAGCCGCCACCCCAAGGGAATCGCCGACAGACCTCCCGCCACCGCAGCCCAAAGACCGACTAACGGCACCTCCCCAGCCGGTTGAGGCAGCCTCAAAGCGAGTCTCAACGCCAACTCATACTGTCCCTGCGCCTGCTGGGTAATCGCCAAAGAATTCGCCAGGCTGCCCCAGGCTGAACTCGGCTCACCTCCCTCTCCATCGAAGAATTGCCCATCAGCCGAGGCAGCTAACCAACCCAAATTAGGATCAACGGTTCTCTCATCAGGCTTCTCACCAGTTCTCCCGGGGGAGTTATGAGAGAAATGCGGGCGGCTGTCGAGCGAACCAGCCCGCAGTCCCCGCTGCAGCAGTCGAAAGACCGCCTGCATTAAAGCTTGGGTCTGAGGCTGTAGCCCCTGTTGCTCACTCCACGCGGCGAGGGCTGCCTTTCCCTGACCCACATCAAGCTGGAACAGCATCAGCGGCAGAGCGCTCAAGCTCAGCAGCAGAGGCGTTTCTACTTCAGCCGTTTGCAGAGCGGCTAACCCATTAGGTACCTCATTTTGCCAGCTGGGTAACCGCCCCTGGCCAGCCGCTTGCGCTGTCTGCATCAGCAGCTGCCGCCAGAGCTGATGGCATGGCTCGCGTGAGGGCTGCTCTAATGCTGGCAACCCAATTAGCGATGGCTCAGCCCCTACCAGATCGGCCAGCACCAGGCCGGTTAAAATGGCTCGAAACCGCAGCTGCCAGGATTGGCTCATGGGACTTTCACAGGCTAGTAACTCAGTAAAGCTTAGGGTTAAGTCCCAGCATCTTACCTTGGGAGCATGCGCTAAGAGCGTGCGCTAAGACAGTTTGCAGATGCCTCAGAGAGGCCAACTCCCCAAGTTAGCTCTATAATTCATCCGATAGCAGCCCGGTCATCAGCGGCTAGGCGCATCGATCACTATTGTTACCGTTTCTCGTCGAACTCATGATTAGGCACCAGCACTGGGCAGGCTCAAAATTTGTCCTTCGGCGCGGCAAGGGCCAGGGTAGAGCGTTTCTGCTCTCTCTGGCGCTTTTGAGTGTGGCAATGTCTGGGTCGTTCAGTTCAACTGCTTCGGCAGGGGCAAATGCCGGGCAGGGACAGTTCCCTAAAAATGCGGCTGCCCCGATTCCTGACATTTTCTTAGCCCAAACTCCCGATCAAGGCTCAGGCCAAATTTCAGATCGTATCTCTCGACCAACACTGCGACTCGGCAGTCAGGGGGAAGCCGTCAGCGAACTGCAGGCCATGCTCAAGCTGCTTGGGTTTTACACGGGCACAGTCAATGGGCAGTTTCAGGAGCCTACCCAGAGCGCAGTGCAGCGGTTTCAGAGCGCAGCTGGGCTCAATCCCGACGGTATTGTCGGCTCGGCCACCTGGAGCCAGCTGCTGCCCACGCCGCCCAGTGAGGCAAACCCGCCTACAGCCGCTGGTGGGTCTACCACACCGCCCAGCGGCAGTGCGGCGGCACCGACCTCAACACCGGCCCCAACACCGGCTCCAACACCGGCCTCAACCCCCGCAGCTCAAACCAGCCCTCAGCCAGCTGCTCCCGCTAGCAGCCCTCCGGCAGCAGGGCAAACGCCTCGGCCCAGCAATACCGCTCCTCCTGCGGCAGGAGGCTCATCGGGAGCGACGGCGCTTCCAGTGCTGCGTCCGGGAATGCGGGGTGATGCGGTCACGCGTCTGCAGGAGCGCTTGAAGGCACTAGGGTTTTACCGAGGCACTGTAGACGGCATTTTTGGAGCGCAAACAGAGCAGGCCGTCAAACAGGCTCAACAGCAATACCGTTTAGAACCCGACGGCATTGTTGGCCCTGCTACTTGGGATGCCATTTTGTAGGCATTTCTGACCCCATAGGCTTTGGGCTTTGCTTATAGGAAAACGTTCGCCCTTGCAGGCAGAGTCACCGTGAACAAAGTCATAAAAACGCCGCTAGCCTAGTTAACTGGATAGCGGCGCGTTACGTTATGGGGTATTGGCAAAAGATAATTACGACCAGGGAAAACTTATCAGATCTACTGCAGCCACTCCGTAGAAGAGCCGTACTCGGCCTGAACCAGCCAGCTCGGCATTGACTCATTCCAATCTGCGATCGCAGCGCTATCGACAGAACGAACAGCTTGCTCGATGTGAGAAATCTGATTAATGTAAACCAAATAGTTGCCCATTAAGAAATAGACACCCATCATGGCAGCGGCTGAAGAAGCCACCAGGAAACCCGCCAGCATCAGCGAAAACTCTTGGCCTTGAATAGCCTGCTCCATCAGTCGGAGCGCCCAGGCGACCAAAGCAATAACAATTGCAAGGATGAGGAGCATCATACGGGGGGAAAAACCCAGGGCGTCTAGTCAATTACCTTTACGTATTGTAACAGCCCTTAATAAAAGCGGCAGCCCTTCTAACTGAATTGTTTCAGCTTTCCTGGCTGGAGTTTCCTAATACCCATCATTATCATTTGCCTTAAAAGTGCCTCTGAGCACCTGTCCATAAGCCTCAGCTCGCATCACAAAGAGCCACCACTTCGGTTCAGGCTGCCCGCACAGGAATCGCTCGCTCTGTGAGATACGTTTTAATTTCTGCTACCGATAGCTGGCCGTAGTGCAGCAGAGAAGCCAGCAGAGCGGCTTCGGCCCGGCCTTCGGTCAAGGCTTCGTAAATATGCTGGCAGTTCCCGGCCCCACCAGAGGCCACAATCGGCACCGAAACGCGCTCCGCCAGCGTGCGGGTCAGGTCAAGGTCGTAGCCAGCCTGGGTACCGTCGGCATCCATACTGGTGACCAGCAGTTCCCCGGCTCCTCGCTGCACCATTTCCTCGGCCCACTGGACTGCGTCAATTCCTGTATTTTCGCGGCCGCCTCTGACATAGACATCCCAGCCCGGATTAGCTGGATCTTGCCGACGGCGAGCATCGATAGCTACCACAATGCACTGACTGCCAAAGCGATCGCTGGCCTGATTGATAAGTTCTGGAGTACGTACAGCCGCTGAGTTGATGCTGACCTTGTCGGCCCCTGCCCTTAATAATTTTTTAATCGTTTCTAAGGATTGAATGCCGCCGCCCACCGTCAGGGGAATAAACACCTGCTCAGCGGTCTGATACACCACGTCGAAGATGATGTCGCGGTCCTCGTGGGTGGCGGTGATATCTAGAAACACCAGCTCGTCGGCGCCCGCCTGGTTGTAAATCTGAGCCAGCTCCACCGGGTCGCCAGCATCCTTGAGATCAACGAAGTTAACGCCCTTGACCACCCGTCCAGCTTTGACATCAAGGCAGGGAAGAATTCTTTTAGCCAGCATAGAAGTTTCGGTTCGGATTGATGAATCGGCACACAGGTGATTTACATGACCAGGCTGCAGGAGCAGGAGCAATACTCAGGCTCCCTATGAGGCGCTGCGCCTGCCTGCACATCCGGTCTCAGAATAGACTAACTGGGGACAAGAGGCTGATAAACTGTGGATTGGTTTTATTGATTTCTGTTGCTGATTGGGAGCCTCAAGCGGAATGGTTCTGGAGATTGGACAAAAAGTTAAGGTGTCTCGTTTGCGCGATCGCGTGTCCACCGATGTAGCCGGCTGCCTGGGCAAGAACGGGGTTATTCGCCAGTTCAAAATGGTAGACGGCAGCGGCGTGGGCGTTGTGGTGGAATTTGAGAATAAATATGCCACCTGGTTCTTTGAGGATGAGCTCACTCCAGTGCAGTCTTAGAAATAGTCGTTTCTTTGAGCCGTCATGGCCCTAATCCTGACTTTTTTAGGCAGTGAGAATACAGATCGCACCGTCTGTGCGATCGCATTTGCCAAACGCCTAGCCGCTGACGGTAAGCGGGTACTGCTGGCGTTTCAAGATCCAGGCCCAGCGCCAGGGCTGCTGCTGGGCCAGCCCCTCACGGCAGACCCCAGTCCAGCAGGGGACAATCTGCAGGCGGTGCAGTTTCAATCCGCCGTTCTGCTAGAGCGCAGCTGGGATGAGGTCAAAGGCATTGAGGCCCAGTACCTGCGCACGCCTATCTTAAAGTCGGTCTACGGCCAGGAGCTCGGGGTGTTGCCCGGCATGGACAGCGCCCTGGCGCTCAACGCCCTGCGACTGTACGACGGCAGCGGCGCCTACGATGCCATTGTCTATGACGGCACGGGGGACTTAACAACGCTGCGAATGCTGGGAATGCCAGAGGTTTTGGACTGGTACGTGCGGCGGTTCCGCGACGTATTTCAGCAGTCCGATCTGGTCAAAACTGTAGCCCCTTTTATTCAGCCAGTGGCGGCAACGGTGCTGGCTGTAGACTGGTCCGGCAACCCCTGGGATCGGCCCACCGGAGAGGTGCAGTCGATCTTGGCCCAAGGCCGCGCCGCTATCAATGACCCCAACCGAATGCTGGCGCTGCTGGTAACGGGGACCTCAGAAAGTGCGATCGCAACCACCCGCTACCGCTGGGGCAGCGCCCAGCAGGTGGGGCTGAGCGTCGGCGGCGTGCTGCTCTCAGGTGATTCAGCGGCGGCAGAAAGTGCCTTTACTCCGCTGCCGGTTCACAGCCTGCCTTCGCTAGTCGAGCCCGATTGGCAGGCCCTAATGGCGGCCCTACCCGATGTGCAGAGCTTAGCCCAGTCGGCTCCTCGCCCCGTCACTATCGACACTGCAGCCAAGACGGTAAGTCTTTTCTTACCCAGCTTTGACAAGTCTCAAATCAAGCTCATTCAGTCGGGGCCTGAAGTTACGATTGAAGCGGGTGACCAGCGGCGCAACCTGCTTCTGCCCCCTGCTCTGGCAGGCCGTCCGGTCAAAGGGGCAAAATTTCAGGAGCAGCATCTGGTGCTCTCCTTTGGCTAGCCCTTGAATCGTCCTAACTAGGCGGCTGTTCCAGCTTGCCTATGTTCAACTGCTGCTTACTCTGCGTCTAGAAAAGCTATGACTGACCAGCCGCCTTCTCAGCTACCCAATAGCGCTCAGCCCGATGCCGCTCCTGCCCAACCAGTTGCAGTGAGTGCTCCACAGAATGCTTCAGAAACCAGCCTGGAGAACCTTGAGAGCAGCCAGGGCAGCAGCGCCCGCCAGCTCCTGGGCATGAAAGGCGCAAGGAGCGGGGAAACCTCCATCTGGAAAATCCGCCTGCAGTTGATGAAGCCCATCACCTGGATTCCGCTCATCTGGGGCGTTGTTTGCGGCGCGGCTTCCTCCGGTAATTTCCGCTGGAGCCTGGAGTATGTGCTGGTGTCTGCCGCCTGCATGTTGCTCTCGGGGCCGCTGTTGACGGGTTACACCCAAACCCTCAACGATTTCTACGATCGCGAAATCGACGCTATTAACGAGCCTTACCGCCCCATCCCTTCAGGCGCCATTTCAATTCCCCAGGTCATTAGCCAGATTTGGGTGCTGCTGTTGGCCGGCATCGCTGTCGCCTTTGCTCTAGACCAGTGGGCTGGCCACAGCTTTCCCACCATCACAGCGCTGTCCATTGGTGGGTCGTTCCTGTCCTACATCTACTCAGCTCCACCGCTCAAGCTCAAGCAAAACGGCTGGTTGGGCAACTACGCGCTGGGGGCTAGCTACATTGCCTTGCCCTGGTGGGCAGGCCACGCGCTGTTTGGCACCCTCAACGGTACAGTTGCAGTTCTGACCTTGATCTACAGCATGGCCGGGCTGGGAATCGCAGTTGTTAACGACTTCAAGAGCGTAGAGGGCGATCGGCAGCTGGGGCTCAAGTCGCTGCCGGTAATGTTTGGTATTACTACCGCCGCCTGGATTTGCGTGCTGATGATTGATATCTTTCAGGGTGGTATTGCCGCCTACTTGATGGGCATTCGCCAGAACCTCTACGCAGTGATTCTGGTGCTGCTAATCATTCCGCAAATCACATTCCAAGACATGTACTTTTTGCGGGACCCCTTGGGCAACGACGTCAAATATCAGGCCAGCGCTCAGCCGTTTTTAGTGCTGGGAATGTTGGTGACGGGATTGGCTCTGGGCCACGCCGGGGTGTAATTTGGAGTATCAGTGACATCTGCAGTTTGGTCTTTCCGTTAGGATGTTGCGCGTGCTAGCGCTTGAAGAAATGTGAAAAACCCCATACAGTGCTCAATAGTCAATTTTTGATCCCGGCTAATTCTGCCGTATCTGCCTAGATAGCAATCCGATGCGCTAGGCCAAACAGATACAAAGGGTCGGCCGCAAGACGAAATGAGTAACGGTATGGCCGCTGGCCCACGCTCTTGCTGGGTAATAGGTGAGGAAAACTGTGAAACGCCTGATAACCCGATTGCTAAAGCCCTGGCGGGCACTTCCTGTCTCTGCTCCAGGCTCCACCCCAGGTTCGACCCCAGGCTCGACCTCAGGTTCGATCCCGGGTTCTCCAGCAGGCCTTGTCGACTACTCTCGAACGCAGGATCGTAGAGCAGTATCCAAAGCTGAAGCTGCCCGTGAGCGTCGCCGCCGTCGTCGCCAGCCAGCACCCCCAAAACCGGCTCCGCCGCTCTACGCCCGGCCATTTTTCTGGATCACTCTGATGCTCAGTGCTGGAGTCGCTGGGGGAGCTACCCGGGGTTACCGCGTATGGGAAGTGGTTAACGCTGAAGTTACCGATACATCCAAAGCCTTAACCTTTGAGCGCGGGGGCACAATCACTCTGCGCTCTGCAGACGGGGTCATTCTGCAAAAGATTGGCCCAGCCGCTCAAGAAACCCTGGCCTACCAAGATCTGCCCAATCACCTGGTAGAAGCCTTTGTAGCTTCGGAGGACCAGCGTTTCTTCGAGCACAACGGCATTGATTATCGCGGCATTGGTCGTGCTGTACTGGCTAACCTACAGCAGCGAGAGGTGGTAGAGGGAGCCAGCACCATCACCCAGCAGCTGGCCCGCATCGTTTTTCTCGACCAAGACCGTACCCTGGAGCGCAAGGTTCGAGAGGCCATTGTCGCTACTCAACTAGAAGAGGAGCTGACTAAAGAGCAGATCATGGAGCGCTACCTCAACCTGGTTTACCTGGGAGGGGGCGCCTATGGCGTTGCCGATGCTGCCTGGATTTACTTTGGGAAGTCTGCTAAGGACTTGACCCTAGCCGAATCGGCATTGATCGCGGGCATGGCTCCCGCGCCTAGCGTGTACTCTCCTCTGGTTGATTTAGATGCGGCCCGCATCCAGCGCGATCGCGTTGTTGAACGCATGCTCGATACAGGCGCCATCACCCAAGCTGAGGCTGAGGCCGCTTGGGATACCGAAATCAGCACGCAGCCTAAGGAGCCCAAGTTTCTCTACAGCGAATTTCCCTACTTCACCATCTATGTACAGAAGCAGCTAGCGACAATTCTTACCCC
>DATNQE010000590.1:0-4252 GCA_036702895.1 Trichocoleus sp.
GTGCGCTGGGACGAGATAACCCCTCTAGACCTCAAGCCCCTTGAGCAACCAGCACTAGAGGAGCTGCTGCGGGAGGGAAAGAACACCCCTTACGAAAAAGCCTTCATCAGCAAGGATGGTCGCCGGGTGCCGGTCGCTGTAGGAGCCGCGCTGCTGGAGGAAGACCCCAACAGCATTGTCAGCTTTGTGCTGGACCTAACGTCTCTAAAGCGGGTGGAGCAGCGGCTGGCGGTGCAGTACCGGGTGACGCGCCACATGGCCGAAGCCGCCAGCTTTGAAGAGGCTGCTCCCAACATCTTGCAGGCGCTTTGCGAGAGCCTGGGCTGGCAGTTAGGCATTCTCTGGCGGGTCAGTCGACCCGTCGATGGATCGGCACCTGGGGTGGAATACGTTCAAAGCTGGTCGGCGCCGACGCTTTCTGAGGAGGGACTGTATCCTTTCAACCAGTGGAAGCGCTTTGACTGGAACATTGGCCTGCCGGGACGGATTTGGGCCAGCGGCCAGCCTATTTGGGTTACTGATTTAAAGACAGAGCAAAACTTTCCTCGCAGCGCGGCAGCCAAGCTGCAGCTGCAAAGTGCTTTTGGCTTTCCAATTTTGCTGGAAGACGAGGTACTGGGCGTTATTGAGTGCTTTAGCACAGCCCAGCAGCACCCCGATGCCGATTTACTGCAGCTCATGGCGGCGGTGGGTAGCCAAATTGGGCAGTTTCAGGAGCGTAAGCGGGCTGAAAAAGCGCTGCAGGAAAGCCAGGAGGTTTTTCAGCGCTTTATGAACAACAGCCCGGCCTCCGCTTTCATCAAGGATGAGGCTGGGCGATTTGTTTATGTCAACCAGAGAATAGAGCAAGTCTTTGAGCACTCGGCAGCAGACATCATCGGCAAGACGGATGCTGACTTTTTTCCCGCTGAGGTTATTCAGCAGTGGCGCGAAAACGATCTGGCGGTGCTGCGCAGTGGGCGCACCTTCAAGCTGCTAGAAACCTCTCCCAGTGCTGATGGAGAGCGATACTATATGTCCTTCAAGTTTCCGATAGAAAACGCAGCAGGCGATCGGATGCTGGCAGGCATGGCAATTGATATTACCGATCGAATGCGGGCAGAAGCCGCTTTGAGGGACCAGGAACAGCGGTATCGCTATATTTTTGAAGCCGTTGGCGTCTCGATTTGGGAGGAAGACTTTTCGGCGGTTAAGGCCGAGCTTGATCAGCTCAAAGAAGAAGGTGTGCAGGATTTTCGCCACTATTTTGAAACGCACCCTGAGTTTGTCCAGCAGGCGGTGGGCAAAGTTAGGCTGATTAATGTTAACCAGGCTACTCTGCGGCTATTTAAGGCTGAGGATAAGCAGGAACTGCTCAGCTCTCTGGAAAAAGTCTTTTTGCCCGAGACGATGACGACTTTTGTAGATGAGCTGATTGCGATCGCAGAGGAGCAGCCCATCTTCTCTTCAGAGACGCTGATGAAAACCCTTCAGGGTGAGGTTCTCAACGTCACGTTTACGATTACGTTCCCACTGCCCTACCAGTCCTTTGACAACGTATTGGTAAGCGTCACCGATGTCACTGATCGCCGTCAGGCTGAGTTGGCGCTGCGGGAAAGCGAGGAGCGATTTCAGGCTTTCATGCGCCATAGTCCTGCAGCGGCCTGGATTGTCGCTCAAGACAATCGGCTGCTGTATCTAAGCCCAACCTACTATCAAATCTTCGACTTTTCCTACGAAGACGCAATCGGTAAATATATCAAGGAGATTTACCCAGCTGAGTTTGCCGAGCAATTTATGGAGAACAATCGGCGAGTTTTTGAAACCGGTCAGGTGTACGAATCGGTAGAAGTTGCTCCGCGCACTGACGGCAGCCTTGGGGAGTTTCTAACCTACAAGTTTCCTATTAACAGCGGCACTGAAGTATTGCTGGGGGGAGTGGCCGTTGATATTACCGCGCGGCGACAGACCGAGACGGCGCTGCGGGAAAGCGAGGAGCGATTTCGACTGGCGGCCCGCGCCGTAGCGGGAATTGTCTACGACTGGGATTTGCAAACCAAATCGGTGTACCGCTCGGAGGGTTTGCTGCGGCTGTTGGGCGTCGAGCCCGAAGCGGCTGCCCCAACCCAGCAATGGTGGCTTGAGCGCATTCACCCCGACGACTTTCAGCACTTTCAGCCTACGTGGGAGGCGTTGGTAAACAGCACCGAGGATCGCTATAGCTTGGAGTACCGGGTGCGCCATGCGCAGGGGCACTGGGTAGACATTCTCGACCAGGGGTATCTGATCCGCGACGAGCAGGGGCAGATCCTGCGGGTGCTCGGCTCTAGCACCGACATCTCTGAGCGCAAGCGGGCGGAGGCTGAGCGCGAAGACCTGCTGGCCCGAGAGCGGGTCGCCCGCGAAGAAGCAGAGGCGGCCAACCGGATTAAGGATGAGTTTTTGGCCGTGCTCTCCCACGAGCTGCGATCGCCCCTCAACCCGATCTTGGGGTGGGTTCGGCTCCTGCGCACCCGTAAGTTTGACCAGCAGGCGACCGATCGGGCGCTAGAAACCATCGAGCGCAACGCGCGTCTGCAAACTCAGCTGATCGAAGATCTGCTCGATGTGTCGCGCATTTTGCGGGGCAAGCTGGCCCTTACCATTGCTCCGGTAGATCTGGTTCAGGCGGTAGAGGCCGCGCTAGAGACGGTGCAGTTGGCAGCTGAAGCCAAAAACATCCAGATTCAAACGCATCTAGACGAGTCGCTCAAGCCCATTGTGGGCGATGCTAACCGCCTGCAGCAGGTTTTTTGGAACTTGCTGTCAAATGCTGTGAAGTTTACCCCGATGGGCGGTCGGGTTGAGGTGCGGTTGGAGGTAGTCGACAGCCGGGTCGAGATTGCGATCGCAGATACCGGCAAAGGCATTCAGCCAGAGTTTTTGCCCCACGTGTTTGAGTATTTCCGTCAGGCCGATAGCACCATTACCCGTCAGTTTGGTGGGCTGGGGCTGGGGCTTGCCATCGTGCGCCACCTAACGGAGCTGCACGGTGGCACCGTACACGCCCACAGCGATGGGGAAGGGCAGGGGGCGCTGTTTACCGTCAGCCTGCCGTACTGGGTGAACGAAATCGCGTCCGCCGCTGCCGCTGACGACAGCTTGACGGTCCTGGATTTACAAGGGCTCCGGGCGCTGGTCGTAGACGATGAAGCCGATACGCGCGAACTGGTGACGGTCGTGCTCCAGGAGTATGGCGCCAAGGTCAAAAGCGCGGCTAGCGCCGCCGAGGCGCTGGCCCTGCTGGATCAAGGGCAGGTTGATCTGCTGCTGAGCGACATCGGCATGCCCGGAATGGATGGCTATACGCTGCTGCGCCAGGTGCGATCGCGCGCTCCTGAGCAGGGCGGGCAGGTGCCTGCGATCGCATTGACTGCCTATGCCAGCACCAGCGATGAGCAGCAGGCGTTAGCCGCAGGGTTTCAGCAGCACATCGCCAAGCCGGTCGAACCTGAGAAGCTGGTCAGAGCTATTCACGCTTTGTTAAAGCACGAGAGACAAGACACCTAGCTCCCTTCTCCCCGGGGAGAAGGGTTGGGGATGAGGGCTTTACAGAGGCAAGTCGAAACGCCACCGTGTCTAGCAGACCAGAAGTTTAAGTCTGCTAGACACCGCCTCAAACAGGCTAGGCAGCCGCCCAAACTTGTCCAACTTCGTCCGGCAGAAGCTGAGCAATCTCCTGACTGCGCTCCTCCGGCAGAATTTCCTTCGTAGCAGAGAACACGGCTTTGGCTGCCTCTTGGGGCGTCACGTCTTCAGGAAGCGCGCCCTCCTGCTTCAGCCGCAGCCAAAATGTGCTGGACCTGAGATGAAGATTTTGGGCTGGGCTGATGCGGCTAAAAAAGGCCACCATCACGTTGTAGTCTTGCCAAAGATCAACGGCATCCTGCTCAGCATCAGAGGCGTTTTCCTTTAGGTCCGCCTCGATTTGGTTTGAGGTTTTGTTGTACATCATGTCTCGCATAATGCGAAACACCACGTTGGCCGCTCGCTGGGCATCGGCTTCGTTATTCAGCCCACTGCGCTGAGCGACTTTCTCGAGAAAAGAGGTTGGAGTTTGTGCGGTCATGAAGGTTCCTTGATTGCAGCAGGCGATGCGGGCAGCTTTCCTAGGGCGAAGTGCCCACAGTGCCTTTCTGCTAATGTGCGGCGAATGGGCCGGTAACCCCTCGCTCCGGTGAGGGAGTTTTGGCTAACCCGTTATCTCCCTCAAGAAGCCCTTAGCACCCCCAGG
>DATNQE010000603.1:0-53667 GCA_036702895.1 Trichocoleus sp.
AGCAGCGGAGGCGGAAGAGGGCTAATGCCGATGGACCGCAGCCTATACCCACCCAACTGGGATGCGATCGCGCTGTCCAAAAAGCAGGCGGTGAACTGGACCTGCGAGAACTGTGGCCGCCCCTGCCGCCGTTCTGGCCAGGGGGAGGCCGAGGCCGAATTTGAGATGCGGCTAGAGGCAGAGCACCCGCTTTGGTACCCAGACCTATTTGCCGAAGTTGCCGATGAGGAGCTGGGCTTTGTTGAGGTCAAAAAGCTCACCCGCTTTGTGCTCACGGTCGCTCACAAGAACCAGAACCCGAGCGACTGCTCCGACGAAAACCTAAAAGCCTGGTGCGCCCCGTGCCACCTGGATTATGACCGCCCCCACCGAGTCGCTAACCGCTATCGCAAACGCGAGCGCGGGGGCCAGCTCACCCTGCTGTGGCCACCCGCGATCGCACCCACCCCAGCAGGCCAGGGAAAGAGCCCGCATCACATACAGCCGCCGCTTTGGAGTTAAAGCCATGGCAGCCCGCACTCAGCACCAGTTCAGCAGAGGCGATTGGGTCAGGGTGGCCAGGCCCATCTCCGGCAATACAGACCTACAGGACCAAGTTTTAGAGGTAGTTGAAGTGGTAGGAAAAAGCGCAGTTTTGAAGGAAAGAGGAAAGCGCCGAGTCGTTGGTGTAGAGCAGCTAGAGCCCATCCAACAAGCGCGTGAGTGGCAGGTTGGAGATCGGGTTGAGGGCGAAAACCCCGAGGGAAAGACTCTGCGCGGTGAAATTGCGGCCATTGGTGACCGATGGTTGCGCATTGGCCCTAGCCCAAAAGATGCCGTAGCTGTTGCCACGGCTCGCCTACTAGAGTCCATCCCCCATTCCGATGCATCGGAATCTACCGCCGTTGCGGTCGAGATTGTTGAGGCTGACCCCACAGCCCGCCTGGCCCAGCTCGAAGATGAGATCCGCCAGGGCATGGCTCAGGTTGAGGCCGGGGCAGCTCGCAGCTGGGCAGCGGTTGCTGCAATTAAGGCCGAGGACTTATGGAAAATCGGCGGCTACAAAAGCTTTGCAGCCTACTGCAAAGATAAGTTCGACTGGCAGAAGACCAATGCCTACGATGCCCTCAAGGCGGGCGTGATGCGGCAGGCGCTGTTGGATTCGGGGGTGGAAGAGTCCGAGTTGCCCACCAGCTTGATGGCAATGCGCGAGCTGGCCAAGGTTGAGCCAGAGCAGCGGGCAGAGGTAGTGCAACAGGCCTCTGCCAGCGCCGGTGGCCCACCCACAGCCAAAGCGATCAAGGCGGCAGCTGCGCCCAAGGTTGACTCTGCACAAGAGAGTGCCAACCCCTTCAACACCATGAAGAACGGCGGCTTCGTAGAGGTTGACCCATTTGACTTTGGCCGACTTCAAGAACTGCTAGTTTCCGGCAAGGCCAAGGGCCTGGAAGAGCTGTCTGACCGCTGGAGACTGTCTTGTGGCAACGAGTATTTGGAGTTTTGCCAGTACGGAAGACAGGTTTTAATTTCAAGCCACCACGACGGCAGTTGCGGCTATGTCGGCTCCTCCATGAGCAAGGGCAAAGTGCAAAAGCTGGTCAAAAAAATTCTCAAGGCAGCTGCAACAGCGCCCAGGGTTGACCCCGATGCAATGGCCGAAAGGGAAGGAGCCAAGCTGGAGGCGGAAGCTGCTGCGATCTCGGCTGGTGATTATGTCTCGCCCACCTGGGACGAACAGGAGGTCGGGGTTGTTGAGAGAGTTCGCGACGTCCGTGATCCGCTCTCTCGTGATCTGGTGGTGAAGTGGCTGACCCACACAGGCCAGAGCCTAGAGCATTCCAAGCAGGTGCTCAAGCTCTCGCCCGACAACCCTCTGGTAGTTAAGGCGCTGGCAAGACGGGCACGGGAGGACGCTCGGCTGGGCCTTTCCGATGGATCGGAATCAGAGGACACAGAGCCCACCTGCCTAGACGCCAGCGGGCAACCCATTGCGGTCGATGATGTGGTGCTGACAGCCGCCGACCGCGAGCTGCTCGGCCAGGTCACGGCCATTGAGCCAGATGATTTTCTGCCGATCACTGTGCGGACGGCTGGCGGCATCACAAGAGTCAAAGCCGAGTCCCTGTTGGTAGCTCCCCAGGAAATGGTCGACAGCCTGATAGAGCAGGCCAAGCGTAAGGCTTCAGAGCCAGGAGACGACCAATCCACCACGGAGAACCCCGCGCCCGTTGTAGAGGCTCCTAGAGGGGCCTGGAAGGTGGGGGATGTGGTGGTCGATGAGTACCGGCCTTATTCCCCGATGGCGATCGCAAAGCTCTCCGATACCCAGGCCTGCTGCTGGACCCAGCTCGATGAGATGTGGATCGGCTGGGAGCGGCTGCGGCCCTACGATGGCCTGGCTGAAGCTTGCAGCCTGGAGGGCATTGTGCGCTACCGGCTCAAGGAGCTGGTGAAGGTGACGAGCGCCGATGAGGTCGCAGAACTGCTGGAGGAGCTTTGGGATAAGGAGGCTGCCAATGACTAACAAAGCACCCTGCCCTAATCGCCGCTGCGTCCCTTACCCCGAAGTGGAGTGCCCAGCAGGCCTCTCTACTCTCTGCACGGTAAACCCTTACGACTGCCCCAACTACGAATACTGCGAGAACATCACCTGCCCGCTGCCACTGCCCTACGAATACTGCGATGAATGCCTGTGCCTGACGGTTAAGCCCCTGTGCTACTACGGCGAGGAAACACAGAGAGATCTTTCTGCTGAGGGCTGGAATGAAGCCATGCAGATGCCCTATGAGTACCGCGACGGGTGCCTGACCGTTTGGGGCGGATTCTTTGGCCCGGACGGAACCACTGAGTATGGCTTTGAAGCTGCGCAGCGCCTGCCCTATGAGTACCGCGATGGAGCCCTGATAGTGACTAACTGCAGCTCAGACGGTTGGTGGGTAGCTGAGTTCATCAGGTGGAATTTTTGGGTCGAGAAAGACGGCTGCCAAGTCTATCAGGTTGCGAATGGCTGGGCATCGAGAGAGGGTTTTGCGCTATCTGAAGCTCTGCCATATCGGGTTTCAAAAAGGGGCTTGACGGTGCTCAGAGCGGAGGGCGAGTTTGTACCCGCCAAGCCCATCGAGCAGAAGCGCTATGAGGGTTTGCCGCTCTACACCTACGTCGATATCCTGCCCAGTCACCTCAAGTTTCTCTATCAGCTCAAGGAAATGCGGCTACAGCCTGCGCCAGAACAGCAGCCCGTCGCCTACTACCACAAGATCCGACCCGCCTCAAAAATCCCGCTCTGGGATGTGCGTGAAGCCGTGGCAATAGCGACAAAGGAGCCTGTTTAATGCCCCGCATACCAGGAGTTCCTGACACCGGTGAGTACGCCCAGCTGCATGACCTTGCGGATATCGCCTACTGGGAGGACAAAGAGCGCATTCTGCCATTGCAAAAAGCAATGAGAGGTCACGTTTTTGACGACAACTTCGCGGCCTACAGCCACTTGCGGTTGTGGGTGCAAGCCCTTATGGAGGAGGCTCAGCAAGCTCGCTGGCGACGCGAAGAAATGATCCACTGGCTCTACCTCGACACCCAGCTGAGAGCCGAAGGAAAGACCTACCCCGACGTGTACGAGGCTCTTCCAGCCAAAACCCCAAACCCTGACGATGAGTTTTAGCCATGCCACGAGACAACGAACGAATCATCCAAATCTGCACCGAGCTCTCTCAGACCAGCAGAAAGGCCCTGACAGAGCTGCTAGAGGCTGGAGCCCCCACCGATCTCATCGTCGAGCTGCTGCACGGCTTTCGAGGGCTCGAAAACGTTGTAGGCAACCTTGCCCAGCCCCAGCCGCGACATGGTGAGATTATCCCCTGGGATTCTCAAGAGGTCGTCATTCGTCGGGCGGCCGAAGAGGCGCTGAAGCCCTTTCTCCAACGGCTAGATGCGATCGCAGACAAGGTAGATGCGTTTTCTGAAAAGCTTAATGACCCAAAGGCAGGAGAGTGAGCCATGCACATAAAGCTCATCAAAATCAGCTACAACCCACGGCTCAAAGGCGTTGTAGACGCAGCCCTGCACACTTTGCAAATTGCCTTGCATGGGCGCTGCCAGGTCAGCACACAGCATTTTGAGTCAGAGCAGGAGCTAGAGGTGTTTCAGCTCAACGGCGTTGATGGTCCAGAGGAGCACTACGAGGAGGTTTCAGCCGATGGCTAAAGGTTTTGCAAAAGAGCAGCAGCCGGATGAAATTTTGGTTGAGTCGCTGGTCAAATCTCGCACCCTGGAACCGGCGATCAACATCAAGTGGGGCAAGCAGCAGGCCCAGCTCACTCCTCAGCAAGCTGCCGCTCACGCCCTAGCAGTCCTCGAAGTGGTAGCAGCAGCTGAGCTAGACAGCGCCGTTATGAGATGGGCCGTGGAGGTTGCCGGTGCAGCTCCAGCAGAGGGGGCTAAACTGCTGCAACTATTCCGACAGAAGCGGGAATCAAGCCAAATCCCCAGCTGCACCATGAACCTGGGGGATGAGTCGATTCGCCCTGATACAGCCAGGGAGCGGGCTAAGTACCTGCTGATGAATGCCGCCAACACCGAAGTAGAGGCATTTCTGATGGTCTTTGCCATGCAGGATTTGAGCCTGACGGCAGACCAAGCGGCCCAAATGGTTGAGGAGCTGCGGCAGATGCGAGGGCTGCAAACTGACTGGAATCGTGAAGGCCTGGGAGGTGACGGTGATGAGCAACCTTGAGCAGCTCACGGCCCTGCTGGAGAATGTGGTCACAAAGCTGGGTCAGTACCAGGCGAACTACGATGCGCTGATGGCTGCCCACCAGGAAACCCTTGATCGCATCGCCGAGCTGGAGCGCAAGCTGGTCCCAGCCGATCCAGAAACGGCCTATCAACCAGAAGCTATCAAGCTTCTGCACACCTCCAACCGCACCCTCAGCCGACGCCGGAAGGATGGCGAGCTGATTGAGGGCGTGCACTGGTGGCGCGAGCGGGGCAGAGGCCGACCCATCTACAACATCCGGCTGATACGCGACGGGTTGCGCAAGGGGTTCGACTCACCGGAGCACACCAGGGCCTGCGAGATGTGGCTCAAGGCGCAGCCGAGTGAGCAACGCAAACTGAGAAGAGCCTAATGTGTGACAGTTACCCCTCACCGGTGGCAGCGATCGCCGAGCTGCACCAGGTGCGCAGCTGCCAGCCCCTATTGACTCAAAGTATTGATAAATCGTGATTGTGCATTGCAAAGCACTTTGTGAAGTTGCAAGCTCTGCATTGTGACAGTTAGAACACTCTGCGCAGCTTTGTACGGCCCCTCGGGTTGCCCACATAGTTGCGCAGAATGGTCTCCTCACTGTTGCCGGTGATAGCAGCAACCTCGGGCACTGACCACCCCTGATCGATGGCGTGGCTGATGAAAGTGGCGCGGGTTCTGCGCGGCATTCGGTAGGGAATGCCCAGCTCCTCCAGCAGCGGCCTCCAGCACCGTCGCCTGAAGTTGTGATCGTCTATCGGCCCGCCTTTTGGGGCCTGAAATACGTAATCTGCCCCGCTGCACTTATCCGGCTTTCGGGCCTGGAGCATCGCCTGCAGCTCCTCAGTCAGCTCGAAGGATCGGGCCTCATTGGTCTTTGTAGATTTCTGCCGACCTCGGCCCCAGCTCTCCCCAATCCAGATGCCGCTGCAGTCATCGGTTAGCGCAGACCACTTCAGCCCAGCAGCTTCCCCAGGCCTGCAGCCTACCGACAGGCAAAACTCAATCAAGTCTGCATAGCACTGGTACTTTGGCGTGCTTTTGGCGTGCTGCAGAATCTGCCCAATCTCTTCTTTGGTAAAGGGTCTAGGCTTAGGCCTCGGCGGCACCTTCACCCGCACATCGCTCCATGGGTTTTCTGCCACCAGCTTGCGCTTGATAGCCCACTGCCAGCAGCTTCTGAGCATCCCAATGCGCTCGCGGGTGGTGATCGGTTCAATGCGCTGCAGCAGCCAGTCTCTGAACTCAAAGGCCTGGCTCTCACTCACATCGGCGGCCAGCCGGGCTCTGAAGAACTGCCCCAGGTAACCCAGCAGCCCCCGATACTTCTGCAAGCTCTCTGGCTCAAGGGTTTTACGCTTCCATTCGGCATATCGCTCAAACAGGCTGACCACGCTCAAGGCGTGCGCAATGCCGGGGCCGCTGCGGTACTTCTCCAGAGTCCTATCGAACCTGCCAGCGCCGGGGCTAATCTGGTCGGCGTGGATGTCGGCCTCAATCTCAGAGGCTTTGCGCTGTGCAACCGTGCGGTTAACATCGTTGTCGGCCAGCCCTAGCGAGAGCGTGTACTGCCGGCCCTGATGCCGCCATCGCAATCGCAGCCACCCCCGGTCGCTGATAATTCCAACTGCACCCTTTCGCCTCTTCACTCCGTCACAAATCCGATCCAAACTGGCAAGGTCAGGCAGGATTATGGCAGGTTTTGGCGAGTCGTGCAGGAGATCGGGCATGACTGAAAGCCTCGCTTTAAAACGCCGAAACCTCCTGAAAACAGGAGGTTTCAACCTATCGGAGCGGCGGGATTTGAACCCACGACCCCTACTACCCCAAAATAAGGTCTGCTCTGCAAAAAGCTTTATTTAGCAATGGTTCTGACGGTTGAGTCTCTAACTCCGATCTTGGTTCCGACAGCTTCATAGGGCTTTGACGTGCCTGGCTCAGCTCTCCCAAGTTCCCGACAGACGGTTCAAGAGGTAACTACTGGTTGTCGGGCTGCTGATCTCTAAAGCCTGGTACCAGGTGTAGCCCGCAACAGGTAAGTGGGCCAGGCTGCTGAGGACCGTCTCGCGGGAGTTAGTCGTATCGTCACCGTTTCCAAAGCTGTCGGCATCACCAGAGCCGGAGGTGGTATTGATACCCCAGTTGATGTTGCCATCGTTTACCACGGTTGAGGCTGCCAGCAGCCGCGCCATTGCCTCTCCAGCCACACCGCAAACCACTTCAAAACGGTTAGTTGTGTCGTTTCCAAACGACCGAAAGGCAGAGTTGAAATTGCTTGTAAAGTCCCCTATTGCTTTATAAAATTTGCGGGGTTTTCGGTTGTAGAAGTTCCAGACAAATCGCCGCAGCTGAGAGTCTTCGCACTGGCCAAGAGTGCTGGTGGTTCGGATAGTGCCAAGATAGCGCCGAGTGGCTGCCCCACTGCGCACCCAGACCCCATCTTGCAGAGCAAGAGCCGTGGCCCGGGTGATGCCATTTGTCCACGCGGTCGCCTCAAGCGTCAACGTCCCCGCGTTGTCGTAGAGGAAGATGTCGTAGTTGGTGCTCGCGGTCAGGCCAGATAGGCTCAGCGAGCGCTCAGCAAAGGTGCGCAGCTGCCACTCGCTGCCCGTGTAGATGGCAATCAAATTGCCGGTGTAAGGAGTGAAGTACAAGATAGTGGCTGCCGTGACGTCGCTGGTTGTGATGGCAACGCCAGTGGTTAGGGTGAGTCTGCCCTGGCAAATTCCCAAATCCAGCCAGGGACTGACCAGGCCCCAGGCATTGGTGCCAGTGCGGCGGAGAATTCCAGTGCCGCTGAGGGCTGCGATCGCATCTAGGTCGGCATCCCAGGCCTGCACCTCCTGGCCGATTGTTAGGCCGTCCAGGCCTGCCAGCAGGGCATCGACCTGGCCTTTGAGCCAGCGGGTGCGGTCGGTGATCTGCTTGAGCTGGAGGTTGGGCGCATTAATCTCGTTGCCCCCCAGCGCGATGTCGTTGGCCTCAATCCGAGTGATTCCAGCCGTGAAAGAGTTGGTTTCGGTTAGGTTCGGCACTAGATGTTCCTCTCTCCGTCAAAGGTTTGCGAGCCGTTGAATGACCACAGCCCGTCGTGCAGCTGCAGGTTGCTAAATAGGCTGATTGAGCCAATTCGCAGATCGATCAGGTAACTGCGGGCGTTCTTCCACTCGTTAATGAGGGCCACGATCAGGGTGACCAGGGCGGCGCTCACTGCCGACTGCTGCGGGTCGAGAGTGACGATGAAGCCGCCGTAGCTGACCCCCGAGAACTGCCGGGTGCCGTTGAATGACCAGCTGCCATCAAAGCGCAGGCCCGGGTTCTCGGTGATCGTGGCGTTGGGATAGCCCACCAGAGCCATTGCTCGGCGCACTGAGTAGGGCGTGCCAGCAACCCGGTGAAGCGCGATCGCTTCCTTGATGAGTGCCCGTCGCTGCGCCTCAGTGCCCGCCAGGGTCCACCCTCGCAGGCCCAGCACGTTGAACTGGTCGGCCAGGTCATACAGCGCCTCAGCTGTCACGGCATCGATGTCGTAGACAGCCAAAGGTTGCAGATCCATCGTGCTCAGACGCTCAGCAACAGCCTCAAACGCCAGAAAGCGCTCGTCTCTAATCGCTATGGGCAGCAGGCTATCCGGCATTGGTCCCCGCAATGGTGATGGTGATGGCGGTGCAGTTGGCCCACTGGCTCGGGCTAATCACCTGGTCGGTAGCCGGTGAGGTCAGATTCACCTGGTAGACCCCCTCCAGGCTCAGTGCTGCGGTGAGCTGGCTGCGGATGATGTCTTGACCGAGCTTCGCCCGCTTAGTGACGGCAAAGGCCTGGGCTGCGGCATTGAGCTGGGTGGTCAGCGTGGCCGCATCAGCGGTTGAGTAGAGCGTGATGCTGGCGGTGATTGAGTAGGTCACTGCCGTCGGCGCAATCACGTCCACCTCATCGGTTAGAGGCCTGATCGTGTCGTTGCTCAGCACATCTTCCACGGCTGTCAGAATTTCGGTGCTGGGTAGCCCGGTTGAGGTGAGCGGGTAAACCTGCACCAGCACCGGCGAGAGCCCGCCACGGTCCTCAGGCCCTACCACGGCCACATCGATCACGTTGGGGTCAGCGGTGAGTGCCCAATACCTGTAGGCCCCCTTCGACCCAGCGACCGAGAACTGGTTAGGCGCAAGCTTGATGCGGGTGCGCAGCCGGTCGTCGGTTTCGGTGTCAGAGCCGCCGTTGCTGGTAGTGATGTTGGCAGCGCTGGTGACCCCTGCGATCGCATCAATCAGCTCATTCACCTGGCCAGCCGTGAACCCGTTGCCAGCAGTCCCAGGCGAGAGCGCCTCGGCAATGACATCGACGGTGGCTTGATTTGCCAGGATTGTTGCGGCTTCGACGGTAGCAAAGCGAATGCCAGAGCCGGATACACCCACCCGCGTACCCTGCGGAATGAGTAGGGAGCTGGGCAGCGCGGTTCGAGAAAAGCGCATTGTCACGCGAGCGGCGGCAGCTTCCAGTCGGGTCACTCCCAGCAGCACGCCCAGCTGATCCAGGCTGGCCTCAACCGCGTAGTTGACCAGGCTCTGCTCAGCTGCGTACTGGATGCCCATGCGCACCAGGGCCTCACGGTAGACCAGGCCATTGAGCAGCAGGCGCTCGGGCTGGCCAGGGAATAGCGCTTTGCCCAAAGCTGCCTCAAATGTGCTCAGGGCCTCGGTCTCAATGGTGGCCGGGTCACGCTCGATAAAGTCAGGGCGATCAGCCAATTGCCACCTCCGTTTGGCCCTCTACTGAGCCGATAGACCACTGAGCGTTGACGGTCAAAGCTGCCTGGTTAGGGCGATACGGGCTGACAGATACCGCTTCGAGCGTCACCCGTGGCTCCCAAGTCTCAACTGCCAAAACAGCCTCGCGCACCACATGAGGCGTAGCGCGGGGCACTGGGTAGTCGATGTAGGCCCAAACGTCGCTAGCGAAATCGGGCCGGTGAGGGTCAGAGCCGTAGGGCGTGGCCAGGATGATTTTGATTGCCTGGTCGAGGTCTGCGGCATCTTGCACAGCGCCCTGGCTGCCCACGGCAAAACTCCACCAAACGGCATCAATGCCGTTAGCTGCTAGGGTCGAATCGACCTCAGCCTGCTTCCCCTGCCACCAGGCCTCTAGGGCTGCTGCAGTTGACATTAGTGGCCACCGATAGCGGCGTAGACCACCCCAAACATCAGACACAAAACAACAACATCAATCATGGCTATTGACCAGAACTAACCAGAGAGTGCCCTGCGTTATCAGTTGCGCCGAGGACGGCCATCTGCTTGCCATTGATGGCATTGCCGGTGCCGGTGATTTTGAGGGTGCCGGAGAGGTCCACATCGCCCTGAATCACGACCTTTCCAGTGAGAATGTGCAGCTCGGTGGCGCTGCTGGCCGGAGGTGGATCGGCCTCGGAATAGCAGCCGCCCAAAATCACCCCGCCCTCGCCTTTCTCATCAAGCAGGCAGCACACCAGCTCACCCACCGAGGGCATCCAGTAGGCCTGGTTTGCCCCGGCGCGAAACTGCAGCACGGGCAACCAGTAGCTTTCCATGCCCAGCTCGGCCACATTCACCCGCGCCACGCATTTGCTCGGGTCAGTGGCGCTGATACGGCCAAAATGTAGGCTTACAACGCCCTTGCTGCTGTTGTTTTGTTTGGCTCTGCTGGTGGCTGTCATGCGGCCCTCGGTGCGACAGCCTCAGCGTTCCCAGCCGGGAAACCTGGGGGCATGGAAAACTTAGCGATCGCACCCCACTACCCCGGCGAGCTGGTGCCCCAGCAGGCCCACTCCGATGACCACCTGATTGAGCTTTGGCTGGCAGGCTTTGAGTCCGCCGCGACCCAAAAGGCCTACACCAGAGCCATTACCCGGCTGCGCCGATGGCTCGGGCCTGTGGGGCTGCGCCAGGTCACAGCCGCCGACCTAGTGGAGTACCGCCAGGGCTTTAAAGCCAGCTGGAGCGATGCCACGGCAAACCAGCAGCTGGCTGCCATCAAAAGCCTGTGGAGCTTTGGCTGCGACCTGCGCTACCTACCCTTCAACGTCCCCCACGCGGTCTACAAGCTCAAAAAGCCCAAGCCCGTGACAGCTGAGCGAATCCTGACCGAGAAGGAGATGCTCAAAGCCATCAAACTGGAACCCGACCCAGAAGCCCAAATCTTTTTGCGATTTTTGTACGGAACTGGGGTGAGAGCAAATGAGGCTATAAGCCTGCGCTGGTGTGACTTTCAGCCTCGGGGGAATCGTGTTTTTTTGCAGATTCACAATGCCAAAGGTGGGCAGTTTCGAGAAATTGGCTGTCCCCCAAAACTTCACCGGGATCTGCTGGCACGCAAAAGCCCCACTGCAAGCAGCTCTGAGCTGATTTTTGGGGTGCCCTATATTCGCGCCTACAGGTGGATCAAAACTGCCCTCACTCGCATCGGCAAACCCGAGGCCTCTCCCCACTGGGCAAGGCACGCCCATGCAGTAATCAGTCATGAGCACGGAGCGGATTGGCACGCGATCGCGCGCCAGCTGGGCCACAAGCGCCCCTCGTTCACGATGGACCGCTACGGCCACTTCACCGGAAAGCCCAGCTCAGACTATATCGACTGCTAAAGCGCTGGAAGCTTTGCCAGCAGAGGCTTTAAGCCTCCCTAGCCTTGATAAGATAATTACCCTTAATTTGCATTAGTTTGTGGGGTGCGTGCCGTTCCTGATCGCCCGTGCTATAAGGGCTTCAGCGTTTAGACTTTTGGAACCCAAATGAACAAGGGCGATTTGGTCGATAAGGTTGCCGAAAAGGCATCGGTCACCAAGAAGGATGCCGACGCAGCTCTCACTGCCGTCATCGACTCAATCATGGAGGCGGTTGCAGGCGGCGAAAAGGTCACCCTGGTAGGGTTTGGCAGTTTTGAGCCTCGCAGCCGCGCCGAGCGGGAAGGCCGCAACCCCAAGACCGGCGAGACCATGAAGATCCCGGCAGCCACCGTCCCGGCCTTTAGCGCTGGCAAATTGTTCAAGGAGCGGGTACACCCACCAGGCTCAGCTGCAGTCGAGCCTGAACCTGAACTTGCAGCAGCTGCTCCAGCCAAAGGCGGCAAAGCCAAAAAGTAACTCCTGTGACTGCGCTCTCTAGTTGCTCCCCCCGCCAGCTTTCGGCGGGGTTTTATTTGCTGAGACGGTACCCAACCCCCTCCCGAGCGCTAGGAAACAGATCCCCTGCATTGAGGTAGACCCTCGCTCCAGTTAGATTTGACCAGTCGCTACCTACGCTCACAATCTCGTACCACCCTGAAATATCGGCAGTCTCGCCAGGCTTATTGATTTTGTTCTGCAGTCGCTTTGGCATAGGACTATTGCTTGAGAAGACAACTTCATCGTCTTCTCAACTTCTGGCCTAAACAGCTGGTTGCTGAGATCCCAATTTTCCAAGCTGGTGACTTTGGCTCAAGTAGGCTCGTAGTGCAGCTTCCACCACATCCACCTGGTTGCACCTGTCAGAGTTGGCCCGCTCCTCAATCCCCTTCACCAGATCAGCGGGCAGCCGGTACTTGCGCTCCACCTTCGGCTCATCGCCCTGCTGGCGGCCAGGCTTAGCAATCACGTAATAGTTCCGGCGCTGGTGGATGACGGTGCCCTTCCAATTGTCCTGTTTGACCGTCATTTGAGGCTTGGTTCTGCTGATAAAAACTGCCTTGCCAAAAACCTGTTGAAACCACTCCTCCTGAGTTACCGCTTTGAGGTCGGAAAAGTCGGTTTCTTTAGGGGCTTTAATTTCTAATCGGGTCACGTTTTAACTCTCCTAATGGGTCCACAATAGCGCTGTGCATAGTGTTCCCCTTGCGGTGATTGCAACAGGGGAAAACCCCAAATTGCACTATTCAAAACCCCTCTCACGTTCGTAGACTTTTGGGTTTTGGCAAACAGAGAAATCCGCGAATCTACTGATAAATAACGGCTCTGGCGATTCTGGGAACTCTGGGGGCGAGCTAAAGAAATGTTGCTATGCGTGCCCCAAAGACGAAACGAACCCAAGGCAAAAAAGCCCCTCAAGCTGTCATTAACCGGGGCTATAAACTGTTTTGCCAACAAGAGACTTTGGCCGCGATCGCAACAGCAGTCGGCTACAGCTCAGAGACTGTCTCGAAGTGGGCCAAAGGCAAATCAGACTCAAACCCAAGCGGCGACAGGAACGGCCCCTGGAAGCAGCGGCGCATGGAGCTGCTGCTCAAATCCCAGGGGAGCACTGCCCCCACGGCTGAAGCCCCAGCTGCGCCCCGGCAACGGCCTGAGCAGGTCGTGATGGAGGTGGCCGCCGAGGTGACCAGCAGCAACGTGGTGGACTTCGGGGCAAAGCGCGATCGCAGGTCAATTCTGGAGGACTGCAAGACTATCAGGCAGGAGCTGAGGCGGGCCGCCGAGAAATGCGTCAACTACGATGACCTGCGCCCTCTGGGCAGCATCGCCTCGGCCTTTGAGAAAATCGTTCGGCTCGAAATCGAGCTAGACCCTGCCAGCCCCATGGAGTGGGTGAAGGTGGCCGTCGAGCGAGGGTGGTCGGTGCCTGAGCTGGCCGATGCGATCGTGGCTGAGCGGAGGGTTAGCTAGGTGTGGCCGTCTTCACCTCCCAAAAACAATGGCGTGAGGCTGAGCAGTGGGCACTAGCCACCAAACGGGCTGCTGAGACCTCAGACAAGGTGCTGACGTTCCGCGAGTTTGTCGAGCTGGTGATGCCGACCTACCAGTGGTATCGGCACTGCGAAATCCTGGCCGACCTGCTGCAGGAGGTGGCCGACGATAAGCGCCACCGGCTGATGATCTTCATGCCGCCCCGGCACGGCAAAAGCCAGCTCACCTCTCGCCTCTTCCCTGCCTACTACCTCTACCGCCACCCTGAGCGGTTCGTCGGCATCAGCAGCTATGCGGCAGATTTGGCTCACGGCTTCAGCAGAATTTGCCGGGAGAACTACCGCAAGGTGGGCGGCCTAATCAAAGACGACTCGGGCCAGATCAAACACTGGGAAAGCCCCAAGGGCGGCGGCCTGTGGGCAGCTGGTGTAGGCGGCCCCATCACCGGTAAGGGCTTCCACCTGGGCCTGATTGACGACCCCTTGAAGAACCACGCCGAGGCCTTCAGTGAGACCATTCGGCGCGGGCAGAAGGAGTGGTATGAATCGACCTTCTCCACCCGTGAGGAGCCTGGCGGCGCCCAAATCATCATCCTGACCCGATGGCATGAGGACGACCTGGCCGGCTGGCTGCTGGGCCGGGAAACGGGCGATGACGAGGAAAGCCCACCGGAGCGCTGGCACGTCGTCAACCTGCCTGCGATCGCAGAAGACGAGGCCATCAAAATCCCCGATACCTGTACCCTGGAGCCAGACTGGCGGCGGCCAGGTGAGCCGCTCTGCCCCGAGCGCTACTCACTCAAGCGCCTAGCCAAATTCAGGAAGAACCCCTACTTCTGGGCGGCCCTCTTCCAGCAGCGCCCAAGCCCGCTGGAGGGTGACTACTTCAAGCGCGACTGGTGGCAGTTCTACGAGCAGCCGCCCGCCAAATTCGACCGGGTGATCATCTCGGGTGACTGCACGTTCAAAGAGACTAGCAGCAGCGACTTTGTGGTGCTCCAGGTGTGGGGCGTGGTGGGCGGCCTGTATTACCTGCTCGACCAGGTGCGCGGGCGCATGGACATCAACGCCACACTGACCGCAGTGCAGGCCCTCTCAGCCAAGTGGCCCCAGGCCCGCGCCAAATTGATTGAGGACAAAGCCAACGGCCCAGCGGTGATCGACCTGCTCAAGCGCAAGCTGCCAGGGCTCATCCCAGTTGAGCCTGAGGGCGGCAAGGTGGCGCGTGCGGTGGCTGTGAGCCCCTACGTGCAGTCGGGCAACTGCTATCTGCCTGAGAAAGCGACCTGGATACTTGACTTCATTGAGGAGTTCGCTGCCTTCCCCAACGGCTCGCACGATGACCAGGTGGACTGCCTCACCCAGGCCATCAACTGGTTAGAGACCGAAGCCCGGAGCCACGGCCCTGCACAACGCTCAGGCCGCCGCTTCGCTTAGGCATACTACAAGCGGCCTGGGCTGAATTTGGACTACTGGCCCCGAAGTGGCACATAGGTTTTAGGCGTAATCTGCCGTACTACAGCCACCTCAAAGCAGCATTCCTGCGTTGAGTAGTTGCGGCACGGGCAGCTAGTCAAGACCTGCTTAGGCTGCCTTGACTTTCGCTCTAGCCTTGAAGCTCTCAAAGTCAATCACGCTTGATGATTTCGCTGTGTTCCAGAGGTCGTCGATTATTTCACTAAATGGAGGCAGCACCGTTAGCATGTACTGTCCTACACCCTTGCCCCCCTTGTTCGCCACACGAAGAACCTTGGTCATATTGGTGGGAAGGTCATGCCAGTCGGTTGTCACCCAAAACACAGACTCATCAAGAACGATTAGCTGCTTGTCCCTAAGGTGGTCCGTAAAACCGTTATCGTTCAGGTACTCAACTACTTTCCTGATGCTCTGGAGAGAAGTCTCCTTTCTTAGCTCTCGAATCGTGCGTATCTCTAAAATTTGCTCCCAGCTAAAAATGACGGTTGGGCGTTTATTACTTCCTATACGAGTAGGTATTACTAGACCGGCTTTCTCTAGATAGAAAAGTTGATTAGGAGTTGCCTTAGTAAGAGCAAGAGTTTCTTGTCGCGTAAAGCCCTCCACTTGTGGCTGGTGTTTCATAGCTCGTGCCTAAAATGGAGTGGTATCTGTAGCCAATCTAATATGTATTTCAGTCAATGTCTTAATACACTGGCTTAATAAAACTTATAACTGAAAACGTTATCCTTTTTCAGTCAAGCTGGGTACTATGAAGGAGCCTGGGCAATAAAGCCTGGGTTGTTCTCTAGCCTTTAAGGAGGCAAAAATGGCTATTCGCCGCTCTTGCAAAACAACCACCAAGCATGTTCGCGTTGGTGGTCGCTCTGTCCCGGTGACGATTCGGACTACTACGACTACGCAGACCAGTTCTCGAGGCTCGTCTGTGACCGTTAGCAGCCGGATCGTCAGCAACCGGGTTATTCGCTTCTAGTAAGGCTTAGCAATCAGCTAAGTCTTCTTTTTTAGGGCTTACTCAGTGGCCACTGAGTAAGCCTTTCTTTTGAGAGAATACCTGAAAGCGCAGAAAATGCGACTCCCCTTTGGTAGCAAATAGCTTGGCCAGTAGGAACCCTCACGGCGATCGCAACCTGCCAAATCCTGGGCCAGGGAACTCTGGGGGCACCTGAGCCGCAGCCCTGCTATGACCTACAGCTTTTCTGAAGAACGCCTCAAAGCCACGCCCGTGCGCGATGGCAAATCGCCCTTTGCTGACAAGGTGAAGGAGGCCGCCGAATCCAACCAGCCCGGCCCCCGCACCCCAGGGGCGAAATACCAGGAGATGGAGCGCTACTGGCAGAAGCTGCGCGATGTGCGCGGCGGCACCGAGGCCATGCGCGACGCGGGCAAAGCCTACCTACCTGAGGAGCCCGACGAAGACCCCGAAACCTACGCCAACCGGTCAGGCAGGGCCACCCTAGCGCCCATCTATGAGTGGCTGGTAGGGGTGTTCGTCGGCATGATCATGCGCAAACCCGTGCAGCTCCCTGATGACAAGCTGCCTGAGGATGTGAAAAAGCACCTCAAAAACATCGACTTGGAGGGCAGCAGCCTCGACCAGTTCGCCAGCGACCTGCTGGAGTCGGCCATCGACCACAGCTACTGCGGCGTGCTGGTGGAGTACCCCAGCGCTGAGGGCATCACCACCCGCGCCGATGAGCTGAAGGCGGGCCTGCGCCCCTACTGGGTGGCCTACCCAGGCGATCGCATTTTGGACATGCGCTGGCACCAGCAGGGCAGCGATCGCTACCTCAAGCAGCTGCGGCTGCTGCAGTGCATCTGCGAGCCCGACGGCGACTTTGCTGAGAAGCAGGTTGAGCAGGTAATGGTCTATGACAAAACCCCTGAAGGCGTTATCTGGCGGTCGTTTCGGGAGGGCAAAGAGAAGAAGTGGATAGAGCACAAGCAGGGCCGCATCAGCCGCCCAGAAATCCCCTTTGAGGTGCTCTGGACCAACCGCAAGCAGAAGATCACAAAGCCGCCGATGCTTGAAGCTTTGAACCTCAATATCAGGCACTTTCAGCTATCGGCAGACCTCGACCACAGCCTCCACATCGCATCGGTGCCCAGGTGGCTATTCTTCGGCACTACGGCTGAGGACTTGGGCGGTGTGGGCTCGGTGTCAGAGGCTATCTGCATCCCCAACAGCGAGGCCCGCGCTGAGTGGTCTGTGCCTGATATCGCAGCATTTGAGCCAGTTCGCGATCGCATGGATGCTGTCGAGCGCCAGGCCAAAGCGATGGGCCTAGCTGCGATGGTGGCCCAGAAGAACGTCGGCGAGTCGGCGGAGGCCAAGCGCCTCGACCGGGGCCAGGGTGACTCACGGCTGGCAGTGCTGGCCCAGAGCCTGCAGCAGGTGATCGACCGCTGCCTGCAACACCACTACGCCTACATGGGCCAGAAACCCGACCAGGCCCCACCCTGCCAGGTCAACCGCGACTTCGACGTGGCCACGCTCGACGCCGGAATGTTAGGCGCCCTCACCGGCGCTGCCAATGCCGGTAAGCTCTCAGACCTGACCTATCACGGCCTGCTCAAGGCGGGTGAGATTGGCCTGCCTGACGACTGGACCCCCGAGCTGGAGGCCGAGCGCCTGGAGCAGCAGCGAGCGCGAGACCTGGCCCGGCCCCCCGTCGCCAACGGGTTGAAAAACCCGCTCGATTCGCTCTAGGGAACACTGCGGCTGTAGCTCTGTGAGCCCCCGGTGGGGAAGGTTTTTATGTTTCAGCTCAAGACCGAAGGATTTGAGACCGTTGACCAGGTGATTGCTTACCTCAAAGCCGAGGTAGCCCCTGAGATTACGCGCCTGGCAGCTATTGAGGAGACCGAGTTGCCTGCTGTTAAGCGCAACCGTGATGCCCTCAAGGCCGAGAAAGTGGCGGCCCAGGACAAGCTCACCACCGCTGAGGCGAAGGTGAGCGAGCTGGAAGGTAAAAACGCATCCACAGCCGACAAAGACGCCGAGTTCAGCCGCATTCTGGCTGAACAGAAGGCCGATTTTGATAAGCGCCTCAAAGAGATTGAGGACCGTGAGGCGGTGAAAGAGCAGCAGGCTGCTCAGAACGCTCTGGAGCGAGATGCGATCGCAGAACTGAGCAAGGGCCAGTACCGGGTCAACAACGCGGCCCAGGTGCTCGCACTCCACAAGGCCAAAGTGCTCGGCGTGAACGGTGATCTTAAGCGTGACGAAGCCACCGGCGAGCTGTACGTTGACCTAGGAGACTACAAGCGGCAGTCGATTGAGCAATTTGTCGAGTCCGTCGAATCCCGAGCAGAAAACCAGCACCTGTTTAAGCCCAAGGGCGGCAGCGGGTCTGAGACCCCGGCGGGCGCTGGCAGCACCGGCGGCGGCGGTGGCAGTGGCGCCAATCCCTTTAAGAAAGAGACCTGGAACATGACCGAGCAAACCCGCCTTTTCAGCACCAACCGGCCCCTCTACGACCGCTACAAGGCCGAAGCTGGCGCCAAATAGATTTCCATCCCGACAGACCATAGGCAGCGCCCCGACTCAAAACCGGGGCGCTTTTTTTCGGGAACGTTGAGGTCAGCGTAGGGCAGTGCCCGCGCCATCCGAGGCAGTGCCGACGATGCACAACCCCCCACTGACCTCAACACTTCAGAAAAATGGCTACTACCTCTATTGCAGACATCATCGTTCCAGAGATCTGGGTGCCCTACATGCAGGAGCGCACGGCCCAGAAATCTGCCCTCTTCCAATCCGGCATCATTGAGCAGTCTGAGACCTACGACGCTCTGATCACCAAAGGCGCTAACACCGCCAACATGCCCTTCTTCAAAGACCTCTCTGGCCGCTCGCAGGGCCTAAGCGAAGACACTCCCCTCAACCCCAAGAAAATCGGCACTGGCGGCGATGTGTGCGTGATTCAGCGCCGGGGTGATGCCTGGAGCAGCTCCGACCTGGCCAAAGCGCTCTCTGGAGCTGACCCCGCCGGTGCGATCGCAGATTTGGTAGCAGACTACTGGGTGCGCGACATGCAAACCACCCTGCTGTGCATCCTCAAGGGCGTCTTTGGCTCCACGGCAATGGCAGCCGAGCATGTTCGCAACCTCGCCATTGAAGATGGCGCAGCTGCTACCGATGCCAATCTGATCAGCTCTGGCGGTGTGCTCGATGCCTTCAAGCTGATGGGCGACAAGCTTGATGCGTTCGCCGGTATTGCCATGCACGGCGATATCTATTGGGAGTTGGAGAAGCAGGACGTGATTGAGTTCCTGGCTCCAAGCGGGCAGAACGACCAGCCGATTCGCACCTACAAGGGCAAAACGGTGATCGTCGATGACACGATGCCCAAGGTAGCGGGCGGTACCAGCGGCTTCAAGTACACCACCTACCTCTTTGGCATGGACACCATCGCATACGGCGAAGGCACGCCCATGGGTGAGTTTGGCGAAGACATCTCGGTTGAAACCGACCGCGACATCCTGGCCGGTAAGGGTTATTTGACCAACCGCCGCCACTTCACGATGCACCCCAAAGGGGTCAAGTGGAAGGGCACTCTCGCAGGCGCTACCCCCACCGACGCTGAGCTTGAAGCAGCAGCCAGCTGGGAGCGGGTGTTTGAGCGCAAGAACGTGCCGATCGCAGCCCTCGTCACCAACGGCTAAGCACGCCTGAACAGACCCTAGCAGACCCTATTGAGGCAAGAATCATGGGACTAACAGGCTTTGAGCTGGCCCGGCGGCTGGCGCAAGCAAACGTTGACTACGAAGCGGCCCAGGCGCTGATTCGCTCGCAGGGCGCAGCTGCCCCCACGGCTGCGCCCACCGGCGAACCGAAGGATGATGAGCCCCCTGCCATCCCCCCGGCGCTGGCGCTGATCAATTCCGTTCATTCCGATGCATCGGAAAAACTGCTGCCCCTGCCAGGCATCGGCAACGGCAGCGCTCGCAAATTGCTAGAACGGCGACCCGCTGAGGGCTACAGCTCCCTAGAGCAGGCCGCTGAACTCAACCCCGAACTGGCCCAACGCCCGTTCAACGTCAAATGGCCTGCGATCGCAGCCTGGGAGCCAGAAGGAGAGAGAGATGGCCAAACTGAATAAAGCTAATCGAGACCGACTGAAATCGCTGCGAAACCAGTACGGGCGTAAAGCCACCCGCCAGAGCGCCAAACAGAAGCAGGCCAAGCTGGATAGCACGGTGCGCTCCATCGAGCGTAGCGCCCGGCGCAAGGGAACCACCGTGACCCAAGCTGGAGCCCTCTCTGCGGCTCGGCGCTCCACCGGCATCGGCTACTCGGCCAAAGAGAAAAAGGCTGGGTCAGATTGGGCCAAGAAAATGGAGCGGCAGGAAAAGGCCAAAAAAGCGGCCAAACCTAAGGCTACTAAGGCCAAAACAGCAGCCAAACCTAAAGCAACCAAACCCAAGGCCACTAAGGCTAAAGCCACTAAACCCAAGGCGGCAGCCAAACCTAAGGCAGCGGCCAAGCCCAAGGCTACTAAGTCGGCGACCAAGTCCAAGCTCCCAATTGGAGCTAAGACCAAGGGTGCTAAGCGGGTGATGACTGCTGCCAAAGGTGGCGGTGGAAAAGGCGGCGGCGGTGGTCGCACCTACAACCGGGATAGCCGAGGGAGATTCGCCTAATGCCCTGGGCACCAACGACCAAAGCTCGTGTGATGGCGGCCCTACGGCTGCCCCAGGCGGCCCCCCGCTGGTGGGAGCTGGTGCAGGATGCGATGGACCGGGTTGAAGCTCTCAGCGGCGGCAGCTCCATCGGCTATGTCGAGGGGCTGCTCACGGCCATTGAGGCGGCAAAGGCTGCGATCGCATCTGGGGCCACCGATGCTGCCCTAATTCGTGCAGACGTTTTGGAGTGGCAGCCTGGCCAGCGCAATGCCGGTTTCTCGCAGGAGCTGGCCAGCAAGAAAGAAGACCTGATCTGCGCTCTCTTCACAGAGCCCGAGCAGGTTCAGATCCGGCGCATTGCCGGTGGCAGCGGCAACAAAGTGAGGATTCGTAGGTAATGGATAAGTCAGCAGTCAAAGCCGCAGTAGAGAAGCACCTGGAGCGGGTCAGCAACCAACTGGCCCCGGTGCGCAGCTGGAAGCTCACCATCAAGTACGAGGCCCTGCCCGGTGACCATAAGAGCACCACGGAGGCCAGCTGCTCCTTCGACTACGCCTATGAGGATGCGGTGATCCGCTTTGACCCAGAGGCCCACGACGATGAGAGGCATGTTGTTCGCAACCTGCGGCATGAGCTGATCCACCTGCTGCTGGCCCCTATTGAGGCCTATCGAGAGACGATCACGCCCATGCTCAGCGACGAGCAGAGCAGCGTTGAGTACCAGGCAGCCCGTGTGGCTGTAGAGCGCTGCGTGATGAACGTTGAGCGAGTTTTCGACTGGGGCCTAAATATTCCTCTGCTACCGGAAGAGGCCCCAGCTGAGGAGCCCCAGGCAGCTGAGCCCGAGGCCTCCGAGACTTCCGAGAGCGATCGCAAAGCTGAGTAACCAATGGCTGACTACCGCAAGCTCGAAAACCTGGTAGAGCGCTATTCCAACGCCGTTGCCGGGCTCGACGCTGATGTGGTGGAACGGCTATCTGATGCGCTTGATGCCAGCTACCGCAACCTGGAGCGGGAGCTGCGCAAGATTTACCCAGAGTGGGAGAGCATGGGCAGCCTCTATGCTGCTCAGCGTCGCCTACTGCTGATGGAGCAGCTCAAGCCGGTGCTGGCCATGGTGCGGCCCGACCAGGAAGCTGAATACGAGGCCCTTTTCACCGAGGCCATACGGCTCAGCCACACCAGCGGCGCCACCCTGGCCGACGAGCTGGTGAACCTGGTAGAGCCGGGCTACCCGCTGCTGGAGTTCAGCACGATACCCATTGAGGCGGCGGCATTGCAGGCCCGCGACGGCATCCAGCGGCTGCGCAAGCACGATGAGGAGTTTCGCAGCCAGGCCAGTGCCATCGTGGAGCAGGGACTTTTGCAGGGTTGGGGGGCTGCCAAGGTGGCCCAGCAGCTAGCTAGTGAGCTGGGAGCCCTCAAGGCTAAGGCCGAGACTATCGGGCGCACCGAGGTAATGTCGGCATTTAACGATTCGGCCCAGCAGCGCTATGAAGAGAACGGGCTGGAGGTGCAGGTCATCGTCACGCCGAGCGAGGCCCTTTGCAGCATCTGCGTGGCCCGCAACGGCAACGTTTACCCGGTCGGCAAAGTGCGAGTGCCATTTCACCCGAGATGCCGGTGCATCCTGCTGCCTTGGTCAAAGGCCTGGCAGGAGCTGGGCCTGGTCGATGAGCAGTTCATGCGCGATTACCGCCGCGACAACCTCATCAAGGCCAGGGCGCAGGGCATTGAGCCCGACTACCGGGCCAGTTACTGGGAGCGCAAAGCAGGCCAGCCGACGGCGCCCAAGCCCCTCTGGCAGCCTGCCAGCCGGGCCGAGGATGCCAAAGCCCAGCCGCAGCGCGAGCCCAAGCCCAAACAGCCCAAACCCAGCGACAACAGCGGGCCGGTGGTGGTTCGAGCAGGCCAGCCGACGGCGCCAGGGCCGCTGGTGCCGCCAGATCCCACCAAGCTGCCAGCTGGCCACGCGGTTACCCTCAACCCCCGCATCGGCCCCAGCTCACTCGACGATGCGCTCGATGCGATCGCAACCCCAGGCGCAGCGCAGCGGGTGCAGCAGTTCCGCACGTTCGTCCAGAAGCACGATGTGCAGGCGGTTCTGCACGACACCAGCCAGCCCAAGAGGCCGCAGCTGGCCGATGTCAAGAAAAACCTGCGGTATCAGGGCTGGGCTAAAGGCAACGACTCAGTGCTCGCTGAGTACACCCAGCCAATGGAGGACACACTCGGCTACACTCACAGCGCTTTTGATCACGTTGTGGTGAGCGTTAATGGCAGCCGCAGTGGCACATTCCGAGTCAATGGTCAGCTGCTCAATATTTGGGCTGAGGAGATAATTGACGCCGAGCCGAGCTATTTCGCGGTGTCCAGCGTGCCACACCAGGACACTGCCGACTTTTTGGCCTACGTGCACGAGATGGGCCACCAGATTCACGATAAGGTGGGCAGCCCCAGGTACCCTGACACCTCACTCCTGAGCGCCACCAAGTACGGCTTGGAGGACGATAACGAGTGGTTTGCAGAGCACTTTAGCCTCTGGCTGCTTGATGCCGAGCGCTATCGACTGGCCGACCCGCTAGGGGCTAAGTTTGTGGAGGATACGCTACAGCAGGCGATTGCTGCTGAGAGGAGAGCCCGATGAGCGCAATGCGAAGAGCGGAAAGAGGGCAGCTACCCGATGATGCCAGCCCAGAGCTCAAAGAGGCCTGGGAGATTTTGCAGAGTAGCGATCGCTCCCCTGAAGCTTTGGCGCGGATGCAGGAGCTGCAGCGTCAGGCGACTGGCGACGATGAGGGAAATATCGGCTGGCTGATTGAGGGGTGGCTGGTGGGCGGTGGAATTGCCGCCGGGTTGAAAGCTGCGCAAGAGGCTGAGGGCTAACCCTGTATACATGCTTGCAAGCTTACAGGGTGCAACTGGCACATACCCCTCAGGGGCGTACTACAAATCGCGGACTAAAGTTGGACTTGTAGTACGTTTTTGCGTATTACAAAATCGGGCTCAAAGCTTTGATCTGCCGTTCAATGGCTCGGGAGCTGCTTAGTCCACCTCAAAACGCTCAAAGCTATTGATGCAAAAGGTTTTCAGCGTTTTTTAGGCCTTTGACTAGTTGCGTGAGGCGCAGCTAGTCATCTCTGGACTACCGGCAAAACCGAGCGCAACTGGCACATAGGGGCAGAGGTGCGATCGCGTCATGAACCGTTGCCACTAGGGATTGAAGGCGCTTGATCGCCTTCAATGATTGACACAAGATTTTTCACGTCTTCATCGACCGGGGTTGCCTGCAGGTGATCTTTGCATCGCCAAATGCCGGGCTGCCCTACTTCGTTGACTCTAAAAACGGCAGCCCCACCTGTGGCCGGATTTGCCCCACAAATTTGACACTGCGCCATGCCAGATTCCTTGAAACCAGTAGCGTCAATCGCACCCCAATCCTAACAGCGGGCACTCTGGGGGTGTCATTCCGATGCATCGGAAAAAAAGCTATGCCCATCCCACCCATCCAGCAGCTGCACCAGGCCCTGGCAGCCGTCGCCCCTATCGAGGGCGTTGCGGCCCTGGCCAATGGCAGCTATCGCATTGATTTTGCACCCAGTGCGACCACCGCGCAGCGCGACGAAGCTGAGGCCCTAGCGCAATCCTGGCAGCCCCAACCTGAGCAGGACTGGCACGGTTTTGTTGATGCGCTGGCTAGCGTCGCTGGCTTCTATGCCACGGTGGCGCAGTCTCCCATGTGCGCCTTTATCACCGCTCGCATGGTGAGGCTGGCCAGCGGCGATACTTTCCATGGCGCAGCTGACCAGCTGCTGCAGATCTGGAATGCCGCCCCGCCTAACCTGACGGCGGCTCAGCGCGATGCGGTGCAGGCCCTGGCCGACGCCCACCACCTGCCTCTGACCCTGATCGCTACCAACCAAATCAAGGCCTGGTAAATGGTATCCCCCCTAGCCCAGTACGCCAACCTGAGCCTGCTGTTTCAGGTGCCGACCGGATCGCCGGTTGAGAATGCCGACGGGGATGTTGCGATCGCAACGGAGCCCCTGCCAGTGGTGGCCTATGTCAAGCAGCAGTCGAGGCGCAACACCCCCCGCCAGGATGGGGAGCTGTGCCAGGTCAACCTCAGCGGCTTCTACCTGGCCCCCCAAATCATCCCGGCCACGGTCGAGGGTGAGTCGGTGGCTGAGGCCATCGAATGGGCGGTGGGGGATGGCTTTAGCCTGCCTGCCGAGGGCTGGGCTACGCTCGCAGAATATGAGGCCTTCATTGCGGCCAATGTGGCCCGCATCCGGCGGCGCAGCGAGTTTGTGTATGGACCAGGGCTGCTCAATCAGTTCGGCGTGGACCGGCTGCTGGGGCAGAAGCTGGAGGGCTATCTGATCCAGCGGGCCGAGTGGGTCAACAAGCTGTGATTCGAGTCAAGATCAAGTCGGCCAGCACGCTCAAGAAGCTGGCAGATCTGGCGGATAAGGCCCGGCACATGGAGCGGCCGCTGCGGCAGGGCGCCCTCTACAAAGAGCGAGCAACCAAAAAGCAGTTTGCCAGTGAGACCGACCCAGATGGGGCCGCCTGGGCACCGCTGGCTCGCAGCACCCTCAGGCGGAAAAAGACCCGCTCGATCCTACGCGAGACCGGCTCGACGGCGGTTTCTGTGGCCATGGTCGGCCCCTCGGGCCTGGTTGTGCGCATCGTAGTAGGCACGGATTATGCGATCTACCACCAGACGGGCACGACTAAAATGCCGCAGCGCAAAATTCTGGGCTGGGCCGACCGCGACAGAGAAGCGATCGCGAAGATTTTCGAGGCCTACTTTAGCGTCTGAAGAGGGGCTAGAAGCACTGGCCTGAGGCGGTTCTGGGGAATTAGGAGGAACCTCAATTTCCTGATATGCCTCATAGAGGAGAATGGCTATCTCAACCAGGATGACGGCTATGCAGAGACCATTGCCGATGACCTTACCGATGGCCTCGTAACGATCTAGGGCCTGTTGGCTGAAGAATGCGCCGTAGTAAGCGTTCCAGACTTTGCGGGAGTCTTTGCGAGCCTGGCGGGTGCAGATGGCCAGGGTGCTCAAAGCGGATTGAGCAGTGATGCTCAGCGAATCAGAGTATTTCATGTGGGGAAAAGCTTTTAGGTGGTTGAAGTGAGGCGGGGTGACAACCAATCCCTTTCGATAGTTTGTTGTTGACGGAGCACAAACCGGCGGGAGCCGAAAATGAAACCGCTCGGGCGCGCTTATTAGGCATAGACCGTCCCGAGAAGGGATATTTGGTTGTCCAAAGGTTTTGGGTGGAGCCCTGTAGCGGTGGGCTTTCTCTACAGAAGCATAGGGAACACTGCGATCGCAACCCCCTTTCACCCTCTTCACAGAAACCTCATGGATCTCGGCCCTGCAGAGCAATCGATCAAAACCCGGCTGGCCCCCCTCAAGGCCCTGGGCCTGCGCACCCTGCCAGAGACAGCAGCTGAGCAGGGCGTGATGAGTGGCAATGGCACCTTGAGCCTAATGTGGATGTCTGATGAACCTGGCGGCGCCACCGACACGATGAGCCGAATGCAGGACTGTGTGAGCAATTGGGAGGTTGATGGGCGCGTGAAAGGCCTGCGCAACCCCGAGCAGGGGCTCCTCAAAATACGGCAGCTGCTCTACTACCTGACCATCGGCTTCAAGCCCGACGGCTGCGGCCCCCTCTATGCAACAGGCTTTCAGTTTTTGGACCGTGAAAACAATTACTGGCGGTTCAAATACCAGATGGCCTGCAAGAGCAAGCTCATAGGCCTCGGCATGGAGGAGCCCGGCGATCTGGGCGTGAACGTGGCCGAAATCTTCTTCGAGGTGCCTCAAATCACCGACCAGTGGGGCGTGAGCACCAGCCAGGGCGACCTTCCACTACCGCCCCCAATTATCTAGGGAACACTGCGGGGGATAAGAATTTTGGCCCCGCCATGCCCAGATATCTCTACACCGGCCCTCGCACCGCCATCAGCCTTCCCCCCAAAACCGAAGGCCAGCCGCCCCAGGAGGTCGCTCTCATCCCCCATCAGGAGGTGGAGCTGCCTGCTGAGCTGCCCTATGTGCAGCGCCTGGTAAGCAAAAGCCAGCTAGTTGCGATCGCAGATGCAGAGCCTGAGGCACCGGCGGAGCCCAAGCCCGCACGCCGCACCACCCGCACTAAGGAAGAGGGGGATAGTTAATGGTTACAGCAGGTTTTTCTCACGGCGTTTTCACCCGCTACGTCGATAGCGTCCCCCGCCCAGTAACAGTTGTGCCGTCGGCAGTCATCGCCATTGTGGGCACGCTGCCCACCTACCGGCTGGCCACCGCTGATCGTCATCTCAACGACCCGGTGCGCGTGATTAGCGACGTGGACGACGCCCAGTTTGCAGGCCCCAAAACCAAGGGTTTCAGCATCCCAGCTGCTCTCGACGCGCTGCGCGATAACGGCGCGGGCACGGTCGAAATCGTCAACGTGTTCGATGCGGCCACCCACAAGACTCAGGCCGATGCCATCAGCTACACCTTCCCCACGACCGGGGCGATGGCCGACAAAATCCAGCTGCAGCAGGTGAGCGGCACCTCGCCTAGCCAAGCCCCTGTTGCTGGCACGGTGGCCGAGGGCCTAACCGGCACCTTCACAGTCACCAACCAGGCTGGCAGCACGACCTATGTGCTCACCACCGACTTCACCTACGACGCCACCACCGGCATCATCACCCGTAAGAGCGGCGGTGCGATCACCAGTGGTGGCCAGGTCAAAGTCACCTACACCTATGCAGACCCCAGCAAGGTCACCAGCACCGAAATCATCGGCGCGGTCACCAACGGCGATCGCACTGGATTGCAGGCCCTCAAAGATATCTACAGCCTGCGCGGCTACCGGCCCAAAATCATCATCTGCCCTGGCTTTAGCGACCTGACCACGGTGGCTGCTGAGATGGGTGCGATCGCAAACGACCTGGAAGCTTATTTCATCCTCGACGGCGCTGTGGGTCTCACCCGTGATGAGGCTGTTGCAGGCCGAGCTGGGACATCACCGGCGGCCAACTTCGGCACGGCATCCCGGCGAGCAATTCTGGCCTATCCCCGCGTCTTCGACACCCAGGATGTGCCGCAGCTGCAGCCCTTCAGCCAATACCTGGCGGGCGTGATGGCCAACACCGACGCCGAGCTGGGCTACTGGTGGAGCCCGTCGAACAAGCCCATTCAGGGCATCACCGGCATGGAGCGCCGCCTGACGGCTGACTTCACCGACAGCGACAACGACGTGACGGCCCTCAACGCGGCTGGCGTCACCACCATCTACAACAATTTCGGCTCGGGCTTTTTGGTGTGGGGCAACCGCTCTGCGCTCTACCCCAGCGATACCACGCCGCTGAACTTCATCGCGGTGGGCCGCACCCTCGACATCTTCCACGAGTCGCTCCAGCGGGCCTGTCTGCCGTTTGTGGACCGGCCAATTAACAACGCCCTGATCGATGCGATCGTGGAGACCGGCAACGGTTTCATCCGCGAGCAGGTCATTTTGGGGGCGCTGCTGGAGGGCTCGAAACTCTTCTACGACAAGGCTAAGAACCCGCCCACGTCCCTGGCAGCGGGCCGCATCGTGTTCTCAATCTCAATGATGATTCCGACCCCCGCCGAAACCATCATCTTCGAGACCACCCTCGACATCAACCTGCTCGGAAACCTGGGAGGCAATAGCTAATGGGCAAAATCTACAACTTCGATACGCTGGCCGCATGGCTCAATGGCACCAGCCTGGCAGGCCACATCAACGAAATCGAGCTGCCCGAACTCGAATTCGATATGCGCGAGCACGAAAGCCTTGCTTTGCGCGGCACCAGCGAGTTTGCCACCCGCATGAACGCGCTCGAATGCACCATCACCTGGGCCGACTACACCCCAGAGATGGCCCGAGCGGCAGCCAACCCTTTCACCGCAATCGACCTGCAGCTGCGGGCCAACTTTGCTGAATACTCAGCTGGCTCGAAAACGGGCGATGTGCTCCAGGTCATCAGCCTGCGGGGCCGCGTGAAAAACAACCAGCTGGGCACCTACAGCCCCGGCGAAATGGAGCGCGAAACCGTGCTGGCCGTGGACTACGTGAAAGAGGTCTGGAACGGTCAGACCATGCTGGAATTTTCGGTTGACCCGCCTGTAATGCGCGCCGGGCCGGGGTCAGTCGACTTATTTGCGGTTCTTAGGTCCAACTTAGGGTTGTAGTAGGCAATTATGTCTGTCGAGTCGTTGCAAATTTTGCTGGAGGCCGTAGATCAGGCCTCTGCCCCCATTCAAGCGGTGGCCGACTCGATTGAGGGCCTGACTAAGCTATCGAGCAACATGAAATCCCTTGGCCAGGGTGTTACAGACTTTGGCCAAAACATGACTCGCAATGTCACCCTGCCTATTGTGGCGGGCTTAGGCGAAGCGGCGCGGGTTGCGATCGAATTTGAGTCGGTGATGGCCGACCTGAACAAGGCCTACGGCTTTGAGAAAGGGTCGAGAGAAGCTTTAGAAGCTGAGCGGGTTGTTAGCAATCTCAGCATGGAGCTGGGCCAGATGCCCGCCGATGTGGCAGCTATCGGCACCGAGGCCGGTAAGCTCGGCGTTGGCTTTAAGCAGTTTGAGGAATACACCGCAATGGTTGTTGCGGGCGGCGTTGCCTTTGACATGGTAGGGCAGCAGGCCGGTGAAACCTTTGGAACGCTGGCTAACGTTCTTGGCTACTACAAAGACGGCATCGTTGACATTCAGGGTCTGACAGCCCTGGGGGACACCATCAACTATCTGGCTGATAGTGGTGCGACCTCAGAGGCGGCCATCTCTAACGTGTTGCAAAGAGCTGGTGGTGCAACTCGCACTTTTGGCCTGGCTAACGATGAAGCTGCTGCCCTGTCGGCGGGCTTTTTGAACTTGGGCTATGCCCCTGAGGTCGTGGGAACGGCGCTGTCGGGGATGCTGCCAATGTTCCAAAACGCCACCCAGCAGAGCAGTAAGTTTCAGCAAGCGCTAGAAGACATTGGCCTACCTGCCAAAGAGTTTGAGCAATTAATCAAACAGGATGCAGCTGGAGCGATCAACACCCTGATGGAGTCGATTGCGGCCAGCGGTGATACCAGCGTTATCTCCAAGCTGCTAGGCACCGGCTCTGATGCAGCAATGCTCACTTCAGCGGTGCAGAACCTTGAAGGCTTCCAGCGCACAATGAACAGCCTCAGCAACGTGCCAGCGGGCGGCATGATGGATACATTCCAAAAGCGCACCGCCACTACAGAGGCTCAACTTGCAAAGCTGAGAGCAGCAACCTACATCCTGCGAAATGAGCTGGGCTCTGCCCTGCTGCCTGCCATCAACAGCATTGTGGGGGCGCTAACGCCTTTGGTACAGAAGTTTGCGGCCTTTGCCGAGGCTAACCCCGGCATTGTGAAAATTGGCATGGCGATGCTGCTGGTAGCGGCGGCTATTGGCCCCATTGCGATCGCAGTCGGCGGCGTGATCAGCACGCTCGCGGCCATTCCGGCAGCGATGGCGGGCTGGCAGGCCCTGATGCTGATGTTTGCCTCGGGTGGAGGCATTGCAGCCGCTTTAGGGGCCGTCAAGACAATGATCATGGGCGTGCTCACCAGTGCAGCCAGCCTGGGCGGCATCCTGCTCGGGGTGGTCTATGGGGTGTTTGCTCTCGGCGGTGCGCTGATGGGAGTGAGTATTAGTTTTGGCACTTTCATCGAGACCATCAAATTTTCGCTCATGGAGCTGCCCGCCAACTTAGCTGCACTGCCAGCAGCGATTGGTTCGGTCTTCTCAGCGCTGTTCCAAGCAATCTCAATGGCAACACAGGCGTACTTCTCAGCAATTTCAGCCTGGGCAAGAATGGCCGTGATGGATGTCGTCCTCTCGTTCAGGATGATGGTCTCCACAATGAGCAGCATCTGGAGCCAGATTCGAGCCGTGGCAACAGCCGGAATGATGGGCGTTGTGGCATCTGTCCGTGCTGGCATTATGGGCGTTGTAGCAGCCATTCGCAGCGGCGCGGCTGCCGCCGTCGGCGCTGTGGCTGCGATGGGTGCGCAAATCGTCGCTCGCATCAATGCGATCGCATCCCAGGCCTTCGCCGCCGGCCGCAACATCGTTACGCGCATCGCAGACGGCATCAGAGCAGGCATTGGGGCGGTGCAGTCGGCAGTCAGCTCAGTGGCGGCCGCCGTGCGCTCATTCCTACCCAACTCGCCGGTGCCCACCGGCCCGCTGACTATCCTCAACAACCTGAGCAACAACCCCGGTACCAAAATCGTGGAGATGTTGGCAGCCGGTATGGCAGGCGCTGCTGGCACTCTAGGCAGCGCTATGGGCGGCGTCGGCGCGGGTGCGCTGGGCGGCCTCAATGTGCCGGTGAGCGGCGGCGGTGGGGGTGGGGGCGCTGCCCCAGTGAGCATCACGGTGCAGGTGAATGGGGTGGCCAGCGTGGCTGAGGCCGAGGCCATTGGCGATAGCTTTGCTCAGCGGGTCAAACAGGTGCTAGGCGATGTGGAGCGGCAAAAAGCGAGGGTGAGCTATGGTTAACAGCGCGATTCGGCCCAACAAACAGCCAAAGCCAGGCACCAAACCCTTTGCCCTGCTCGGCGATATTGAGATCGAGGTCAGCCAGGCCCCGCGCAAGTTTTCCTACAACGAGGGCAGCGTCTACGCCGATCAGCCGCGCATTGAGGGCACTCCGAGCCTGCAGTACACCGGCGAGCATCTGCGCACCCTCGATCTGGCCTTCCGGTTCCACGCTGGCTGGTGCAGGCCCGATGAGCAGCTCAAAAAGCTGCAGATGGCCAGGCGCGATCGCAAACCCATGCTGCTATTGCTGGGCACGGGCCGATTCAAAACCTACTACGTGATTGAGGAGATTAAGGTCACCCTCACCGACTGTTTGCCCGACGGCAACACGCTCTCGATTGAGGTCGATGTGAAGCTGTGCGAGACCACCGACAAGCCCAGGCCGACCAGTGTGAGCCAGCAGCCGAGCCCGTTTAAGAAGAGGTTGGGCTGATGGAGGAGTACACGAGCTACCAAACCCGCGATGGCCAGCGCTGGGATGCGATCGCTCAGGCGGTCTACGGCAGCCCATACGGCTACGAGGGCATTGTCTTTGCAAACCCTGACTATAGGCACCTGCTGCAGCTGCCAGGCGGCGTGCTGCTGCGCATTCCGGTGGTGGCTGACACCGAGCCGACGATACCCAAAGAGCTGCTACCCCCCTGGAAGCGCTAGCAAAAAGTCCCCGATCTCACAGGGTTGGGGGCTTAGCTGCGAGGTGGATGGCTGTCCTTTATCCCGGTGGAGCTGCATCCTTCTTTAAAGACCGTCGCTCTGCCAGCTCTCAAATAATCGCAATCATGGGTGCAATGGTAACTGCTGTGCTAACGCTTGCAGTTACCCTACTGATTCAGTTTTTGGCCCCTGTTTTAGCACAGTTCGCTTTTCCCCCACTAGTCGTCTCAATATCAAAGGGCTTGTCTTACTCATTGATATTTGTTTTAACCGCCCTCCAAATGAGATCCCTTTTGATGAGCCTACTTCCTAATTACATAATCAAAGAGGATCTCAAGAGGGAGGAGAGCCTTGAAGAATGGAAGAGGCAGCTATCGGGAAGGGATGATTAACCTCAGCCCCCACCAGTGAGGTCGGGGGCTGAGGTTACTGTTTCGTAGTTTAGTGGGGCAGTAGCAGCGCTGCCTCTTCCCGGCTGAGGCCTCGGCGGCTGATGGCAGCTAGCACCTCATTGAGGTAGGCCTGGCGATACTCAGGATCGTTGCAGTAGGCGGGCCGAGGGGCTCCATCTTTGCGATCGCAGTAGGCCCGCATCCGCACCAGCGCCGGGCTGAGCTGGCGGATGTCGTGAATCTGAGCACCGATGGAGCTGGCCTGCTGCTGACTCAGGATATGGCTGGCCAGCAGATCTGGGGCGTAGTGCTCCCAGTAGTGCGGTAGGGGCTCCTCAGGGAAGCGGAGGGCAGCTAGGTAGAGGGGCATTGGGCGTCCGCCTCTGCTGCTAACGAAACTGCCTGCTGGGCCTCCAGATAGTCGTCCAGGCAGCTCAGGGCCAAATCGACGTGATGCTGGGCATCGTTGAGAAGCTGGACCGAGGTGTGGGGGTAGAGGTCGCTACTGACCGTGGCCAGGCTGGCGCGGATGGCTTGGATAATTTCGGCAGTGGTCATGGGTTTAGGGGCTAGGTTGTGCAGAGGTGCCCCGGAAGGCCAGGGCTGGGGCTGGGCCTAGTTGAGCTGGCCAGAGGCTTTGCGGCCCACGGGCTCTACCTCCTGAAGCGCCTTGAAGGTGATTAGGCGCTCGTAGAGGTTGCGGCCCTCAGCGTCTTTGCCGCCGGTGGCGCGGCTGAACCACACCGCCGCGCCGAACTTGTTGTCAGGGCTGCGGCGCACGAACTGTTTGCCGCCCCACTCGACGATGGCCGGGCCGTACTGGTCGGATTGAGTCACTAAGGCCCCAATGCTGCTCCAGTCAAAGGTTTTGAACTCGGTCAACGGCTTTTGCCAGTTCGGGGCACCGGCCTCTGGAGCCAAGCGCTCTAATGCGATCGCAATCCGCTCTAGTGCTGCGGTCTGCCGCTCCTGAACCTGTAGCCATCTCTCAAAAAATGCGTTCTCCATTGGTCTCTCCAGGTGATGGGCGGGAAGGCCCGCCCGGCGGTCAAAAGGGCTGCTTATCTAGCTGGCAGAATGGGCAAACCCTAGGTGCGTTTTTCCGGCCTTTGAGCTGCCGCTCGAAGCCCCTCCCCTCCCCAGGCCAAGTGCGGGCCAGGTGAAATGCAATCCCCCGCTCTTTGGCCACGGCGCAGAACTTGCTGCCCTGACCCTTGCGGTGCTGACTGACTCGGTGGTTGATGTTGTCTGCATAGCCTATGTAATGCCTTGCTCGGTTGGGAGTGGAGGGGTCTAGCGGCTCATCAAAGTGGAGCAGGTAGACCCCTTTGCACATGGGCTTAGCCCTGCTGTGCCGCCTTGATAGAGCCTTTCAGGTAGGCCGCTGATTCGGGGTATCGAACGAACCGGCTGATCTGCATGTCGCAGTAGCCATAGCGCGCCAGCTCGTCATCGTCGAAGTAGTCAGCCCCGTCACGCGCATCGATCACCAGGTCTACCGCCAGCACTGAGAGCTGGTCGAGCAGGGCCACGACGTCCTCGGCGGGCCGCTCCTGGGGCTGCTGCCAGGCGATGATGTCGTCAATGAAGCCGTCCATGCGGGCGCGGGCAATGCGCCCACTGCCGCGAAGATCATCCTCATCGCCGGAGGCCTTGGGCCGGGCGTTATCGGGGCAGTTAGCCCCTGGGCAAGTGGTGCCGGGGAACTGGTCGCGGTTGGATGCGATCTCGGCCTCAGGAGCCACTTCAGCGGGAACAGCGGGAGGAAGTTGATATACCATCGTTCTAGAACCTCGTGTTGGTTTTACATAAACCCCCGTTGCCGAACTTTCTCAGGGCCAGGCGTCGGGGGTTTTGTGTTGGGCAACTGCGCCCTCCACAACCACAATTATGACAGCTAGCTATATAGCTGTCAACAACTAGCTAGATACCTGTTGACAGGATAGTAGTAAATTAATATCCTGTTGGTAACGAGTTCAGTGCATGGCTGTGAAATGCAGATTGAAGGAATTTATTGAGGCTCGCGAGCTAACACAGCAAAAGTTTGCTGGTGAGACAGGGCTAAGCCCAACCACTGTGGGCCAGCTCTACCGAAACACTTTTCAGAGGCTCGATAACGGCACTGTCGAGAAGGTTTGCCGATACTTTGGGGTCGAACTGGGGGAGATGTTCTACCTTGCCGAGGACTGATTTAACAGGCCAGCGCTTTGGGCGGCTGGTCGCAATTCAATGGTTGAGGGCTGACCCGAAACAGCACGGCTCAACCTGGCTGTGCAAGTGCGATTGTGGCAATGGCTATGAAGCCTTTGGTCCTGCGCTGAGCAAGGGCACAATTCTCTCCTGCGGATGCCATCGCAGAGCTGTGACCACTGCCCGCAACACCACACATGGAATGGCCGGAACCCCGGAGCATAGGACTTGGAAGCGTATGAAAAGCCGCTGTCACAACCCCAACAATGCAGCCTACGACCGCTACGGTGGGCGGGGAATTGTGGTTTGCGATCGCTGGCGGGAGAGCTTCGAGAATTTCTATGCAGACATGGGGCCGCGCCCATCGGAGCAGCACTCGATAGACCGTATCAACAACGATGGGAACTATGAGCCTGGAAACTGCCGATGGGCCACAGATAAGCAGCAGAGCCGAAACACACGGAGAAACAGGCTTTTAACCTACAACGGCGAGACCCTATTTCTCGACGAATGGGCTGAAAGACTCTCCATATCGAAACACACGCTGCAAACACGCCTATGGCGTGGGTGGTCGGTCGAAGAAGCCTTTGAAACCCCTATCCGTGGACATTCTGACTCATGACCAACCTCGACACCATCCGCGCCCTAGAGCCTGCTGCTGCCCCCGCTCCCAGCGTCAGCCTGCCGACCTCTGAACCCGTAGCCCAAGCCTGGGACGGTCGGCCTCTTTACCAGGTAGATGAGGAAGACCTTGATGCTGATGTGTTCTTCCAGTTTCAGCGCATGGCATCGCAGAATCGCAAGAACCCCGATGAAGCGATGCGCTGGCTGCTGCTGCGGCTGTTCACCATCGGAGAGAACCGCGATCGCATGACCCTCGATCACATTGGCGGTAAACCCAGCCAAAACCCTCTCTGCATTGGCTTTAGAGCGCTAGCCAAGCTCAGCACCATTACCGGGGAATTTGTCTCGGGGATGCCCACGGGAAAGGACTCGTCCACCTCTGCCGATTCGCTGGATGGAGTCTAGGCGACCTTAGAGGGCTCTCAGTGGCGGAACTGCGCTACTGGGTTGATGAGATTTTGGCAGCGCAGAAAGAGGTCACAGAGGCCGAGCAGAAGGCCCAGCGGGATGCCGAGAGAAAGCGAAAGTGAGCAACAAAGACTAGGGCACTCTGGGGGCAGAGTTCAGGAGCCCCCATGCTGATAGGTTTCATTTGGTTTGCGATCGCAGTCTCAGCCTCCACGGCCCCAGTCCTGCTATTCCTGCACACCGAGCTGCCCAATTTTTCCGATGCATCGGAAAGGGCACTCTGAGAGCGAGTGATACCCATCCTGATGGTCGGCCCCTAGTGCTCCAACTGGGGGCTTTTTATTGACGGGCACTCTGGGGGCATCCCACACGCCACAGCCATGCCCCGCACACCAGTCTTTAAGCTCACCTACCTGGGAGTGGACATCACCCAGGAAATTAACCCGCTGACGCTCCAAATCGCCTACACAGACAATCTAGAGGGCGAGGCCGATGACCTGACCATTGAGCTGATCAACTCGGACCTGCGGTGGCTCGATACCTGGCTGCCCGCCGAGGGAGACCGGGTGGCTCTGGAGCTGGGCTATGAGGGCACGGCGCTATTGGGGCCGGTGCAGTTCGAGGTAGATGAGCCGGAATGGTCGGGGGTGCCCGATAGGTTCAAGCTGCAGGCCCAGGCGGTACCCGTTACGGCCAGTTTGCGCGAGCGGCGGTCGCAGGCTTACGAGAACACCACCTTGAGGGCGATCGCAACCCAGATTGCTGAAAAGCACGGTCTGGAGTTGGTTGGCGAGATTCCCAATATCCGCTTCAAGCGGGTGAGCCAGAGTGAGGAGACCGATCTGGAGTTTTTGCGCGAGCAGGCGGCTGAATACGGCCTGCTGTTCAAGATTGAGGGCACTACGCGCCTAGTCTTCTTTAGCGAGAGCGACCTGGAGGCGGCAGCGCCGGTGCTGACGATCAAACGCACCGACATGGCCAGCTACCGGCTCAGGCGCAGCGCAGCGGGCACCTATAAGGCGGCTCAGGTGAGCTATCAGAATGCCGAGTCGGGGGAGTTCATTGAGGTCACTATCGACCTGAACGGGGCCGAGGTGCCCAAGCCTAAGGACGGTGAGGAGGGTGCGATCGCAAGTGAGAACATCCTGCGCATCCGCGAGCGGGTTGAAACCCGGGCCCAGGCCGAGGCCAAAGCGGTGGCAGCCCTGCGCCGGGCCAATAGTGCGCGGGTAGAGCTGGATTTTGAGTGTGAGGGCAATGTGCTGCTCTCGGCGGGCAGCTGCTTCACCTTAGAGGGCTTCAAACGGCTTGATGGCAAGTATCTGCTGGCCCAGGTGCGGCACCAGCTGGATAAGGGCCGGGGGTATCGGTGCAGCGTTGAGGCGCGAAAAGTCGAGGCCTGAGCCTAAGGGAACTCTGAGGGGGCGGCAAGTGTGCCCCCCTTCCCTCCACACAGCCCCAGTGCTATGGCCAAACTTGCCTGCTATTTCACACACATCTCTGGGCCTAGAATTCTTGATACTGAAGGCCGAGACCATGATGCCGAAGGCCACTACCAGCTTGAGTGGACCGTAGGCCGAGGACTGGGCAATGACATTTGCCTGAGCAGCAAACCCGCTGTATCCAAGCATCACGCCCTGATTCGCTTCTATCCCGAGACTCGCGCTTGGCAGCTGCTTGATCTCAACAGCCTCAACGGCACCTGGTTGAACGGTGAAAAAATTGCCCCATCTGCATGGCAGAACCTCGCTGAGGGCGACACGATAGATTTTGGAACCATCTCAGCGCGGTGTCGGATCTCGTTCGACACGGACGACACGCTGCGCTCGATGGAGGAAGAGACCCCCAGCAACCTCAAATCTAAAGCGGTGGCAGCCATCACCACCGCCGCCGAGCCTGAACCGGCATCTACTGAAAAGCTGTCCAAAGAGGAGCAGTTGTGGGTGCTTGCAAAGGACGCCCTCGACTGGCTGCAAACACCGATAGACCTGGCGGGTGTGATCTACCGAGGCTTCGTGCTGCTGGCATTTTTAACGGCCATGTCTGTGGTCGTCATTTACAAGTGATTTCGACGCTTTTACTCAATGCGATCGCACTGTGCCCGACGGCGGCAGCGGCCCTAAACAGCCGGGGTGTGATTGCGGTATGCAATGAGGCCTTTGCCCAGCTGCTGGGGCAGGATCGGGCCGAGATTGAGGGCCAAACTAGCCTAATGGAGTTGGCCTGCCCCGATGAGCAGCAGATGGGCCGGGAGAACCACCAGGCCATGCTCTCGGGCCGGATTGAGCAGTACGCGGTTGATGGCTGCTGCTGTCGGCTGGATGGGCAATGCTTTCGGATGCAGCTGCTGGTGGGCCGGGCCGATGCTGAGCACTCGCTGGTCTTTGCCTGCGATATATCTGAGCACCGAGAAACAGCGGCGCTAGAAGCCTTCAGGGATGAGCTATTAGAGGCAATTCGCCTGCGGCAGTTTGTGCTGCATTTCCAGCCCATTGTGCAGCTGGCCACGGGTGAGATTGTGGCTCAGGAGGCTTTGGTACGGTGGCAGCATCCGACCGGGCTGCGCTTTCCCATCTACTTCCTTTCCTTCGCTCGGCACCTCGGGCTGGAGACCTGGATCTGCCGCCAGATTCTGGGCATGGCCGCTAAACAGCTAAGGGCCTGGGCTGATGCGGGCAAACCCTGGTCGGTGGCTGTCAACATCGAACCCAGCACGCTGGGACTTCCGGCCTTTGAGGAGATGGTGGAGTTTGCGATCGCAAGAGCAGGCGCCCCTCCAGAGCGACTGATGCTCGAAATCGTTGAGGCTCAAAGCTTGGACATCCAAACGCTGGTAGGCAAACTCAAGCGCCTAGCCAAGCAATACACGCTCGCCATCGATGACTTCGGCGCGGGCTACTCCAACCTGGGCGCAGCAGCTCGCTACCCGGTGAAAATCCTCAAAATCGATAAGCACCTGATCTCAGGCATCGACCACGACTCAAACCTGCAAACGGTGGTAGGGGCAATTATCGTCATGGCGCATGAACTGGGCATGAGGACGGTGGCAGAAGGCATTGAGACCGAGGCAGAAATGGCCTGGCTACAGGCTTACGGCTGCGACCTCGGCCAGGGCTTCTGGTTTGCACGGCCAGGGCCGCCTGAGGATTGTACGGATGAGGCCGGGTAAGCTGACTTCACAGATCCGTACTTATCTCGTGGGCATGGTCTAAAACGCTACGAACAATGGGGTTGTAGCACCCACACACGCCTCAGCCATGCCCCCCGCCACACCCGCCGCTGCCAAGTGCCTCGAAGTTTTAGTTGAGTATAAAAAAGCCCCTACCGTTAAGCTGCGCAACGAGCTGGTGCGGCTCAATGCTGGGCTGGTGCGCAAGGTAGCGCATCGGGTCAGTCTGCAGTGCCGCGAGCCCTATGAAGATTTAGAGCAGCTGGGACACTTGGGCCTGATTCGAGCTATCGAGCGCTTCGATCCCTCCCAGGGCAATGCTTTTAGCTCATTTGCCGTCCCCTACATTCGCGGTGAGATGTTGCACTACCTGCGCGATCGCTCCAGCACGGTGAAAATTCCCCGGCGCTGGCAGGATTTGCAGAAAGAGGCTGAGCGGCTCCAGCCTGAACTGGTGCGCGTGCTGGGCCGCTCGGCTGATGAGGGCGAGGTTGCCCAAGCGCTCGGCGTGGCGCTCGGCGAGTGGCGCGATGCCAAGCTCTCTAGCCTCAACCGCAAGCCCCTGAGCCTGGATGCCAGGGTGAGCGGCTCTGATGAGATTACGCTAGCCGATACTCTGCCCGACTTGGCCTACGCAGCTATGCAGGAAGGGGAGGCAGACCGGGCGCAGCTGCAACGGGCGCTGGCCAAGCTGGAGGAGGGCACGCGTACCGCGATTGAGTTTGTTTTCTATAACGGCCTTTCTCGCAAAGAGGTGGCCCGGCGCATTGGGGTCAGCCCTATGGCGGTGAGCCGCCGAATTCATGAGGGGTTGCAGCAGATGCAGGCACTTCTGGGCGCTGCTGAGGCATAGATTTGCAGGTTGCCAAAATCAAATGGGTGTAGCACCTATTTGCTCTGCAGCAAGGGTTTTACAGGGTGCCAAAAGCATGAAAAAGCCGCCTGGTTGGTCTGGTGGCGGCAAGAGGTAGAAATGGTTTGTTATGTCGCTATCTATTGGCTTAAGGATAGCGGTTCTGGCTAGGTCGGGACTGAGAGCGCAGCCTTGTATTTCTCAAGAATTGAGAGGGTGTAATCCCGGATAGAGGGGTAGGAACCTGCACCATAAAACTGCGGTGTGGGGTCGTCATAGAGGTGCCCCTGGCCAGAGTACCAGCGGCTGGCCACTCGCCTGATCGCCGTGTCGTAGTCTGCGCCGCTGGCCAGCTCCTCCTGCAGGTATTCGCCCAGCTTGTGGTTGATGATGGCAATCTGAAGCTCTGGCGAGTTTAGGAACTCGGCTGCGCCTACCTCCCTGCCCAGTGCGGCGCGGCTCCACGAGGGCAGGTTCTCAGGCATGATTTGACCGTAGCCCAGCGCCCCTGAGTGGGGATTGATAGCTCTGAAGTTGCCGCCGCTCTCCTGCCCCACAATGGCCTGCCGCAGGGCGTTGAGCTTGGCATTCTCAATCTTGCCGCCGACTTTGCCGGTGATGATGCGCTCCACCCATTCCTTGGTCGGGTTGACGTAGTTCCCAGACTCAATCTGCCTGACATCGAGGTGGGCGCCGGTGCCGTTGCCGGTATTGCCAGAGGTACCCACCCTTTGGCCTGGCTTAGCCTCGCCGGATTGGCAGCCGTCGAGGTGCAGCAGCAGGAACTCGGGGCCGCCAGATTTAGGCTTGAGCACGGCGTAGTTACCCGCCGGGTTGCTCGGTCCGCCTTTGCACTCGACAGAGGCCGCATAGGGCGCGTAGACCGGGGTGCCGATGGGGGTGGCCAGGTCCACGCCCAGGTGGTTGCTGGAGCAGCCTGCGCAGGGGGGCACGCGGGAGCCAAAGCCGCTGGTCACCAGATAGCGTGCAACCTTATCCCCTTTCATCAAGGGTGTGGCTGTAGTAGGCAGAGCACCAGTCTGGGCCTGGTCATCGCCACCGCCAGCTAGCATCCCAATGCCTGGCAGCTCGGCCACGCGCTGGTAGATGCTACGGGCCAACCCGAAGGCCTCGGCAGATGCGATCGCAATCCAGCAGAGCAGAAATGCCACCGCACCCATCTGCAACCGGCTCAGCGTCAGGGTGCTCTGAATGCTGCCCAGCTCTCGCTGCACCGCGCCCACCTCGGCGGCAATGGCCTCGACGGTGGCCCAGCCGGTCTGCCGCTTAATGGCAACGGCAGTATCTTGCAGGCCAGCTTTGAGGGCGGCAATTTCGGCGCTGACGGCTCGCACCTGCTGCAGGGCCTGCGAGCTTTGCACCGATTGCGCTAGCTCCAGTTCTCGTCGGGCTTTGGCTAGCTTCTGGCGTAGCTCTGCGGCCTCTTTGTCGGGGTTGGCCTTGAGGGCCTGCAGCTGCTGCCTGGCCTCTCTGAGCTGCTGCTTGAGGATTTCCTCGGCGGTCGGCTCTGGCTTTGGCTCTTTGGGCGGTGGGGGATTGAGCAAGCGATCGCGTTGCCGCCTGGCCCGATCCAGACTGGCTTGCAGCTTCTCCAGCTCGCTCTGCTGAGCTGCTTCCCCCTGGAGGCCTCGGATCTCCTGCCGGGTGGCCGCCAGCTCGGCCCTGAGCTGCTCTAGTTGGGCTTCGAGTTCGCTACCCTGCTCGGCTGCTCCAGCTGGGGTTTCTTCTGGGGCTGCTCCAGGTGTTGCTGCTGGTTCTTCCACCATTGGTCTGCCTCGCTCATCCGGGCTTTGGTCGTCTCGGGAAACATGCGGTAGTTCACGTACAGCACCGTCATGAGAAACATGAGGGCTAGTAGGGTGTCAGCTATCTGTCGCATTAGCGGCTATCCTCCGGCGCTTGGATTTCTTCAGGAGAGGGCACCAGGGCGGCGATCAGCACGCGGCTAATGACTCGCACGGTGATGTCTACCGTCCGCACCAGGTCGATTGCACCGCCCAGAACGAGCTGCACCACCAGACCGGCGATGATGACGTTGGTGAAAAGCTGTCCAAATCCTTTCATGGGGCACCTTCTAGGGTTTGAGAGAGGCAGTTTTAAACGGTCAAAAGGGCAGTTCTGGGGGCTAGAACCGTTCCAGGTTTGCAGAACTGCCCTAAGAACTGGGCTGGGTAAAGCTTTAAGGGCATTTTTGGGCAGTGGTTTTGAGTTGAACCAATCGCAGTGGTTCAGAACCACTCAAATTGGCCGATCCTGAACTGCCCCAGTTCCAGGGCGTTTCAGGAGTCGGGGGTATCGGTTCCAGGCTCCAGTTCTGATTTTTCGGGGGGCCATTTCTCAGCAACGATGGAATCCCACCGATCCGCAATCTCTTTCCAGCGCGGGTCAGAGCTGTTTCGCTTGAGGGGCTGCTCGCCTCGCACCTTCAAAATGGGGTCGAGCACCTTGCCGAACTGGGTGCGGCTGGGGATGTCTTTGGCCTGGATGCGGTAGAGCAAATCAGGTTGCTCCTCAAAGAGCTGCTGGAGCCAGCTAGCGGCCTGCTCGCTGGGGCTGATGATGCTCAGCACCGGCGGCATCCAGCTCAAATCAGGCACCCCTGCCAGGGCCAGTTGCTTGCCAATGAAGGTGATGCAGGGCCAGAAGTCATCGATAGAGCTGGGCAAATCGACCAGCTGATCGACCAGGCCGTTGAATTCCTTCTTCTGGCTGTCACGCAGGCCCAGGTTGTCATAGACGCCGCCCACCTGGCTGGCCATGCGCAACACCACCCAGTCGAGCGAGCGGATGAAGGCGCGGCGCAGACCGAAGCCAGCAACATCAATGACCTGGGATGCGATCGCAAACTGGATAAGCCGCTTGCCGCCCCGGTTCTTGATGTCCTCCAGCTGCCCGCCCAGGCGCTGCTGCTGCTTCTCAGAGAACTTGGGCATGAGGTTGTTGAACTCATCGACCACTAGCAGGATCGGGCTGTCGCTGGCGGGATTGTCGAGCTCGTTACTGATGTCACTCACCAGCAGCTCAAACTCATGCGGCTCTGAGAACACTACCTGCCCCTCGGGCAGGCCAAACCAGGCTGCCTCACCCCATTTCTTGCGGGTCTGCTCCAGCTCGATGTCGTGGATATAGACGCGCCCGTTGGGGTAGTTGCGGATGAAGTGAAAAATCACATACCGCAGCAGCCAGCTTTTGCCGTCGCCAGGCTCACCCAGCACAGCAAAAGAGCGCAGCCGCTCAGTGTTGGGGTTGGGAGTCACCAGCTGCTCTAGCCACTCGTCATTGAGGGCCAGGCTCTCTTTGAGCTTGAGCTCAAAATGCTTGAGCAAGGGCATCTGCTGTAGCAGGTTGCTCACGACCTCACCCGATTGCTCTTTGCCGTCGGCGGTGAGCTGCTCGATAACCTCCTGCACCGGTTCGCGCAACAGCGGCCAAACCGACAGCACCGACTGCAACAGACCAAAGCCCCGGCGCTGCATCCGGTAGTAAGCAGCTGTGCCGATGCAGGCCCCGACAAATGGGTTGGCGCCAAATGCGATCGCGCTACCCAGCAGGAAAAGTGCGCCGGTGGCTGCTTTCTCGTGGTTAGGGTTGGACGTCGGCATAGTTCACCTCTGGTTGCTGAGTGGTGCCTGCGGGCTGAACTTGAATGGCCATACCGCTGGCGCTGTGCACCTGGTCGGGATTTTGGAGCCAGAACTGCACCAGCTCCACGGCCTGCTGCTCAGCGCTGAGGTTGGCTAGGCGGGCGAAGGCCTCGGCCTGGCCGTCGAAGACGCCCACCTGCTGGCCCAGCTCCCACAGCTCGTCATTGACGGCTTTGTAGCGCTCTGTGATGAATGTCTCGACATCGCCGCTCTCACGGCCTCTGTTGAGCAGGAAGGTGGCGCGGGTGAGCACGGCCTGACTGATGCGGCCGGCGCCAATTTGGCTGGGCATGGTGGTGGGCGCGGTGTCGCTGGCCAGGGTGGCAGTCTCTTGGGCTGCGGCTACCTCGGCCTGGATGCGGCTTTGCAGGTAGCCCAGGATGCGGGGGGTTAGCACCAGGGCGAGAAATATCCCGCCCGCAGCCAGCTGCTTTGGTTTGAGGGCAATTTTTTTAGTCATCGGTAAAGCTCCGTTCTTTCAGGCTCTGCAGAGTCATCAGGCGCGGGTCGTCCTCGCCGCCTTCAAGCAGCAGCTCGGCCATTCTGCGGTCGATGAACTTGCGCAGCACTTCGTTGGTGGTAGGGGGCGGCTTGGTGGCAAACCAGGCCGCTGAGAAACCGACCAGGGACATGAAGATCACGCCGTTGGTGACCTCCTCAATGGGCGTGGCCCACTTCTGGCTGGCAGTTAGGACGATGCTCAGGTCTCGGCCAATGAACCCGGCGAATGCGATCGCACCCAGGTAGCCCCAGTAGCGCCACTCCTTCGCCCGCCGCCAAACGCGCTTGCCAATGCAGAGCGCCAGCAGCAGGGGTAGGGAGTGGAGCAGTAAAAGGTTGTGCATGTTAGATATGGGGTAGAGGTCAGCAATCCTCATCAGGCTCCCCTTCCCCTGGTCGGCTAATCGGGTGGAAGGGGCTTGGTTTAGGTGCGATGCACGCTGCCAGTTTTAGGGCTCAAGCCGCTTGCGTAGGTCTTTGCGGGCCTGCATTCTGCCCTCAAGTGCGGCTATCTGCAGGGCCATTTCCCGCTCATAAGCACGCTCTCTGGCCAGCTCAATCTCGGCCTCATCAACCTCATCGGATCCAAAATCGTCAGCCTCCAGCTCGGCAACGAGCGCTTCAAGTTTGTTTTGAGCACTCAGGACAATCGCCCCACGCTGCTGCTCAAGCCTCTCTTTGCGGGCCTTATGGCTATCTGCGACGGATTCCTTAGGGGCAGCGGTGACTGACTGGGGCAGCGCTCCCACCACCTCTGCAAGCTTGTGAATCCAGGCAGCACCAGTGATCTGCTCTGCCCGCTGAAAATACGCCTGCATAAGCGCTTTTCCTAACTCAGTGAACTTTTCATCGACTCTCATCACATCGGCTGAAACAGCCTGCGTGAGCGCCTTATGGGCTTTTCTTACGGCGGTATCGCTGTTGCTAAAGGTGCGAGCAAGCTCACGCGCAGAGTAGACACCGCGCTGCTTATCGCAGATTGAAAACAGCTCTGCAACCCCTGCCCAGTAGCCAGCAGGTTCGACTGGGTTGGCAGAAGGTTCGGGTGTGGGTTGCGCTTGGTTCGCCTCGGGTTCGGGTGTGATAGGCATATCGGTTTGCGGCTCGGTTGTGTCGTTGGCTAACATTCTCTGCTTCCTTCGCTTGGCAATATTTTTGGCGCGGTTCATAGCCGGTTTGCATGATGGGGCGTTTCGGTTCGCAAACCAAGTTCGCACATACCCAGAATATGTGATACCGGTGTGGTATCTGTCAAGTATCGGTACCACATCCGTCACAAACTGATAACGTACCCGTACTACATGGGTGTGGGATTGCGTAGGATTGGGGCAGTCAACCCTGGAAAAGCAATGCCGGATGAAGAAGCCCCTAACAGAGACTGTGACTGGAGTAAGGTCACTCTGCCCAAGCCCTCTCGGACTCAGGCCAGGCCGCCAGTTGGAGAGCTATCTGATCTGGATTGGGCAAAGCTCTTTGTCGCCTCCAAGCTGATTCACAAGTCAGTTGCCTCGGTGCTGCAAACCGCCGTAGTGACCTACCTCAATCGCAACTGGGGCAATCATTTGGAGCGCCTGCACATCATTGCAAACCGGGAAAAAATCAGCATTGAAGAGGCTTTTGAGAAGATCGCTAAGGGAGAACTGGAGCCATGACCCAGGTTTGTGTTTGCGATCGCTGTCAGGCCCCTGTTTCCGAGAGGCATATGACGCTGACCGGCTGGTGGCACCGAGTTGAAATTATTCCTAAGCTGAGGCGGCAAAATCGTCGGGATGAAGACGTTGAGAGGCATTACTGTGAGGCCTGCAGCGGCGTGCTGGCCTTAATCCTGCCGCTTAACCGGGAAGTGCCTGAGGCTGTCCGAGAGCAACGGCTACGAGCAGAGAATCCCAACCTGGTTGGTCTGAAGTTGAGGCGTAAGGTTGCACCCGGCGACTTGCAGGATGTGGGCTGTGATCGCTGTGGCAAGTCCTGCCCAGAGCAGTTTGCAAGACTTGAGAGCACTTGGCTGATCCAGACCCAGGAACGGTTAACCGCTGAGCTCTGCCCTAATTGCTTACCTTTGCTAGAGGCGGAGCTCATGAAGGATAGCCGTGTTGCATGACCACACCAAATGAGACCACCTACAACGGCGATCGCATCCCCGAGGTGCAGCAGCAGCTCACCCCAGAGCAGCAGTTGCAACTGCTCGACACGCACCCCCTTTTCACGGGTCGCTGCCCAAACTGCGAGATGACCCTGTTGGAGCCGCAGCTCTCTAGCGGGCGGTGGGAGTGCAGCTGTGGGTGGAGCTGGGCAGATTCCGATGCATCGGAAAAATGAAAGTCCTCAGCAGTATCAACAGAGGTAGTAAATAGCTCTAGAGGCAATCCTGGTTTAAAGGATTTAGATTCGTGGATTTCTTTTTGGCCTACTAGCCAGGAAAACAAAATAGATGTTAGTCGTATTGCGTATATTTAGAGCAAAAATTTGCATCAACAAGAAACAGTCAAAGGCGTAGAAAAGCCGCCAAGTTGACGCTCTTACTGATGAATTCAAAGACGAAGTTAGCAAATATGCAAAATTAGAAAGGATTCCAAAAATCTCTAAAATCAATAGGAATGTAAAAGTGATTATTGTCAACTGATAAGCACTTATCGGCACCCCAGAAATTATTCTATTTTCAGCTATAAAGTTTTGAAGTCTGGTTATATTTTCACTGCTACTTGTAATCAAAAGAGTCATTGAAGCGGTTGAGAAGCCAAAGAGTACGCCAAGCACTGTCAGAACTTGACCAACAAACTCACTGGCTTCATTAGTGTATGCACTTGGACGCAAAACTGCGAAATAAGCTAAGCACGCCACAAAAGCGGGAAAAAGCCAGTCAAAGCAAAGTTCTTTGAGATTGAGAGTGACCAAATAATCTCTAAGCGGTATTAGGAATTCTAAATAAAGCCATCTCCCTGGCATTTTATCCCTCTAAAAGTCTTCCGGTAGGGCTGCTATCATACTGCCAAGCTCTCTCAGTATTTCATGAGTTCTAATCTCCCCAGTTAACACATTGGCTTCAAAGTTCAAAAACTCAAACATTTGAATCAGCTTGGTGTCCAAGGTTACCATTCTATCTTCTTCGCTAAGGCCTTGCACTCGTATTCTTCTTATTTTTTCATTGTCAGAAACATATCCCTGAAAAAGGTCTTCTACAAGCGTTTCTATAGACCGGCCTTTCTCCGCTGGAATTAAAACTCGAATATCACGTCGAACATTTTGCAATCTGTTTGAAAAATTAAGATAATCGCTCCCTAGCCATTGCTTGGAAATAAATACACTCCCTACAGTAACTCGCTTGAGCTTTCGTAATTCCTCGAGAAAATTCTTTTTGGGAATCACGCTGGACTCAAGATTGTAATTTCTCTCTTTGCCCTGCGCCTTAAACATTGCATCTGCATAATTAATCAAATATCTTTCAATTCGATCAATGGTTACACCAGGCCTTGTTTCCTCTAAAAGGACAATAGCCTCATCATCAAAATATCGAATAACCGCATGAGTCCTACCTCTCTCCCCTTCCTGTAAGCCTCTTGGGTTATCACGTTCCTCTAGCGTTTCTCGGTTTAGAAGCGGAGGAATCTGCCCATGGCTAGCGAACTTAAAAACAAGAGTCTGCGCATCCGGCTGGTCTGGCACACTGCCCACATCACTTAAAAAATAGAACTTGTTATCTCCCAGTTCTCGTCGCCTATCAATTTTTGCCAATCCTTCAATGTATTGAAGAACATCCCTTAAGCATGACGGGTTTAAAGTCACCAGCTTGTTCGATCTTTTCAATACGCTTAACGAATAAAAGACTATCTTTCTGGTGACTACCATAATTTCAATTCAGCAGAAGTAAAGTTTCATTCCGGCAGAGCTAACTGATAGCTCTGCCCCCTCCCCAAGTCCGATTAGTGCTCGTAATGGACTCCGTTCTCGGCCATAACCTCAGATCCAGCAGCCAAGAGATCGATAATCATCTTGGCTAGCCGTGCTGCTTCATTGGCAGGAAGACTAGACACTATTGGCCAAACATCCTCAGCAACTAGGTACTCCCTAATCTCAGGTCGTTCACGCTCCTGCCCAATAGCTTTAAGCTCTTCAAAACTGTAAGGAGTTAGCGGCGCAAGGCTTTGAAGGGTTGAGTCTTCAGGGGTCTTAACCTCCAGCTTTTCAAGCCTACGAATAGTGGCGTGACTAACTCCAGTCAGCGCCTCTAAGTCGCGGTAGCTCCTGCCACCCCTCGACCGCTTAACTATTTCAGCGAGTCTGAGCAGCCCCTGCTCTGTGTAGAGAGACTTGTTCATCTGCCCAGATTGAAGCGTGTAACACCATTGAGGCATGAGATTCTGTAACGCATCAATAGGTTATTGACACGCGCTCGTTACAGCCTTACCCTTGGATCGCAGGCGTTCCGTTTGTAACAAGTGCGTACCAAAAACAAGAACACATCGTTTTCGACCGACCAAGAGACTTTTGCTCTTGCCAAGGTCGTCGCGGCGCTAGAAGGAAAAAGCCTAAGTGAGCTAATTCACGAGGCTCTTTGCAAAGAACTCAAGATGCTTACTCCCAAGCACGAGCACAATCCAGCCGTGGGGCAGCTTGCGGAGCAATGGAGAAGGCCAAGAGCTGACAAGGGATTAAGCCAGTCATCGGCCCAACAACTCCTCAGCGCATGAGGGGGCAGCACTGGCGGAGCAACCCGACTCTACAACAGTCGGCAGCACTGCTCTGCAAAGTCTTGATGAAGCCCTCGAGCAAAAAGCCCCAGCGGGTGCAACCGCTAGGGCCAGTGGAAAAGAAAGTTTCTGAACCAATCAAGGTCATCTGTGTGACAGCACAGTATGCCCCGCTATCAATGCACCTTCACAGGCAAGCCCATCCGCACATTGATGAACTCTTCTGCACAAGATGAACGTAACACAAAGAGATACACGGCTTAGGGCCGAAATTCCTGAACATTCAGGCTTTACAGAACTTCTGCTTGATGGGTCAGGCTGCTTAACCAAGACTCAGGAGGTCGCAGCATGACGCCTGGAACCTTCAGAGAACTGCCCATCTCACTGCCGCCGATGCTGCTTCAGATGGCGCGAGTGACCGGCGAGGGCCGGTTTATTAGCCTCTACTATTGGGGCAGCAAAGCCACCTGGGATAGTGGGCGCGGCGCTGCCACCTTCAGCTTTTACGGCGTTTGGAGCCCGCTCATTGAGCACCTGGCCCTGGCTTGCCACCTGTGGGATTGCCACCTGGGCAGTGACGATGCCTACCCGACCCACGCCCTGATCGCAGATCGGCAGGAGCAGAAGCTCTACGTGGCCGACTGGGACGAGGCGCAGCGGTTTGTAGAGGATCAGCACCCACCACTGCCTGAGCTGACCGCAGAGCAGGAGGCTGAGGCCCTGGCCTCGCTGGTGCAGGTGCCCATTGGCTCAAACGGTAGGCCCCAGTTTGAGGAGCTTCAGCGGTTAGGGCTGTTCGAGGTGCTAATGCCGCTCAGTCCCCTACTACAGCAGGAATCAGCCGAGCTAACTGCCTGGCTCGATCAGTTTGTGGCTGACGAGCTGCTCGAGCACTACCGGGCACTGGCCAGGCAAGGCCACAGCAGAGCGGGCTGGTATCTACAGCTGCATGCACAGAGGGCTAGGGCATGACGCAGGCCCCAGCCAACCTCCCCCGTGAGCACTTACTAGAGCTGTGGTGGCTGCTGGAGCCAGAGCGCTGCCGCAGCATCCAGGGCAATTTGCGAGTGCTCGTTAGCAGCCGCTGGTTTGTGCTCGATACGCACCCAGAAGTGCTGCAGCTGGCAGTGGAGCAGGCTGTAGTAGAGCGCGGTTGGCGGCTGCTCCACTACTACGACAAAGGCAGGGCTCACCGCTGGATTGTCGAGTTTCCCTGTGGTAGTGGTTACCAGGTTTTTTTGACCGAGGGCGATCAGCCCGACGCCACGCTGCTGCAAGCCTACCTGGCAGCCGTAGAGGCATTTCAAAAGTTTCAGAGTTCACTGAGTTGATGATGCGCCCCTGCTTTCCTGTGGGGGCTTTTTCCTTGTCCGTGGAGCACGATGAATGGTCACAACACACGACCAACCGACTAAGTTTGAGGCCAATCGGCAGAACCCTTGCCCACTTTGCGATCGCGATCACTACTGCTACCTGATATCTGGGCCTCGCGGGCTAATCGATCAGGTGGTTTGCCAGTGGACCGAGGAGGCACCGGAGGGGTGGGACCGCACCAACACTGCCAAGGATGGCCGAGGCGTCTTTACCCGGCGAGGGGCGAAGCGGGGCCGTAAGCATTTCCCCGCGCACTTCGAGCTAAAGCTGGCCGAGAAAACCGACTTTCCTGAGTGGGCAGAGGTCGATCTGCCCCTGTCTTCCATCAGCAAGGGCGCAGCGGTGCTGCTCAAGCCTGAGCTGGGTGGCATGGCGAACTACATCTACGAAGTCACCGCCATCGATCGCAACCACAGAGCGGGGCACTTCACCTACACTCTGGTGCGGCAGGACACCGGCCTGGGCACCACCATCGTCAAAGAGGCCGACCTCTTAGGGGTAGCCACCCACGACCCGCAGACCGGGGCCAGGGAGCGGCAGATTGAGTACCTTTACCCCGACCCATTCACCCAGCAGCCCCTGGGCAAAGTGGTTCGGCGGCAGTGGGACGACCGGCGGCGAGTTTATGACGGTGGCAAAACTAAGCACGTTCGGCCCTGGCATTGGCTCACCGATGGCCAGTGCTGGAGCGACAGGGGCAAGGGTGAGAAGCAGTGGCCGCTCTACCGCGAGAACGAAGCCAAAGAGGCCATCCTCAAGGGTGAGCCGGTCTTTGTAGTCGGAGGGGAGCAGGCTGTTGAGTGCTACCGGAGCCTCGGCCTGACGGCCACCAGCTGCCAGGGCGGTGAGTCGAACTACCGCCAAGTCGTGGACCGGCTCAGGGACTCGTTTGAGGTGGCTAAAGCTGAGAAGCTACAGCCCTTTTTGGCCGTTCACCCCGATAACGACATCACCGGTGAGGCCCGCTTTGGCGTGGACCTGCTGGAGTACGCCAGCAAGCTCAAGGTGCCAGCGGTGTGCATTGAGCCGCTGGAGCTGTGGCAGGCCATGCCGCCAGGCGGTGACATCAAAGACTGGCTGGATTCGGGCATTGAGCGCGAGCTGATGCTCAAAACGCTAGAAGCCGCAGTAGATAACGCTATCGACCGGCAAGAGGATGAGCTGCGGGCGGCCAAACAGCGCGATCGCTGGGAGGCCCCCGATGTGCTGGAGGGTGAGCTGGGCTACTGGCGGCAGGCCGATGAGCGAGGCCGCTATTTCTACCCCAAAACTGACTTCGACTTTCAGATTGAGCGCGAGCTGCTCAGTGCCGACGGCGGCGGCCTGCTGCTCCAGGTGAAGCGGGCCGATGAGCGCTGCCAGCGCCGAGTGTTTCTCAAATCGACCGACTACAGCGCTGTGCAGCAGTTCAAAACGGCGCTCAAGAAGGCTCTGGGGGTAGGCATCATCTGCCGCCTCTCTAACAACGAGCTAGAGGCCCTGATTCGTGCCCGGCTGCATGAGTACCGCATCACCCGCCAGGGCAAAGCTTACCGGCTCACCGACCGGGTGGGGCAACAGGAGGACGGCAGCTGGGTCTTTAAGCAATGCCAATTTGACAAGCGCGGCGAGCCGACCGACGAGGCCCGCTCGCTGTGGGTCTGGAACGACAAACTCTACGGAGATGACTGCTCGATGCCCTCGCCTGCGATCGCACCCCACAACCCAAACCTCCTGCCCCGCATGGTCGAAACCATGCAGCGGGCTTTTGGCCCAGATAACATCTACCCGGCGCTGCTGACGCTGGGCTATGGCGCGGCTGCAGTCCACTACCAGGAGATCATCGCCAAAGAGGGCAGCTTTCCAATCCTCAACCTCTACGGTGACCCAGGCAGCGGCAAAACCTCTGCAGCAGAATGCGCTCTCAGCATGATGGGCATGACCGAAGAGGGCATTATGCGCGACATCTCGCTCTCTGCGGCTTACGAGAAGCTGAAACTGGCCGGGAGCCTACTGCACTGCCTAGATGACCCCAAACGAACCCCCGAGCTAGATGAGTTCCTGAAAGGCTTTTACAACGGCAAATCGAGGATCGTTCGGGGCAAAGAGCAGGGCTTCAACATCCAGCGGCCCCACAGCCCCATGATGGTGACCACTAACCACGCCTGCGGCGAGACCTCAGCAGCTACCCAGAGCCGCCTGATACGGCTCTGGTTCAACAAATCGAGCCGAGGGGAGGTCACTGCGTTTAAGGAGCTGCTGGTGCTCCAAAAGACAGCCTCTGGCTGCTTAATCGACCTCATCAAGATGGGCTACGACGCTGAGGCCATCTATGCGCTGGAGCTGGAGCTGCTGCCTCACCTGCCCTATGCCCACGCCCGGATCGCCAAATCCCTGGCCCTGCTGCTGCACTACGCCCAGAAGGTGGCCGCCCTGGCCGGTATCTCCGATGAGGGCCTGAGGTCTTACGTCATCAACGTACTCTGCCGCAGCGCTAACGACCCCGACGAGTCGGGCGACAGTCTGCGCGATTTCTTCGAGAAGCTCTGGGTTTTGCAATCGCAGGCAAAAGTAGGCGACTGGAACATGCGCCTGGTGGCTCACCGCAACTCCGAGCAAGTCAAACTGGCCCTCTACCTGCCAGGGATTTGGACGGTGCTCGATAAGGAGTACGACCTGGCCTACAACCGCAAGGTGATAGAGCGGCTGCTCGAAGGGGTTGGTGGGGTGAACTCGAAGCAGAGGTTCCATTCCAGCGAGGACCTCTCGAAGGCATTTGAGAGGGGCCAGGCCGCCGAACTCAAGTGGCAGGTGAGGCGCTGCATTGAAATTCCTCATGAGGCGATTAAAAAATACAGCGATATGAGCATGTCAACTGAGTCAACAGAAGATTTTGAAACGGCTGAAACCGTTACAGGCCAAGAGGTTGCTCTGTTGACATCGGAATGTCAACAGGATGTCAACAGCCGTCAACTGAACTTTGGAGCTCAAGATCTCGGCCCTTCGGTTGACGGCTCTATAACGACAACTGAGTTTTCTGTTGACAAAAAAATGTCAACAGGCCAAACGCTTGCTGCACAAAGCTTAGAACCTTCTCTAGCAGGGTCTGTTGACACAGTTGACACAAAAAATACAGGGCACTTTTCAGGCCTGCCACCCACCCCACCGCTTGCAGTTGCCGTCGGCGCGGCTGAGCCGCCACCGGAACCGGGAGATCGGGTGCTCATCGATGCCGCCGCTAGCTGGATTCGCGCCGGAAGCGACCCGCTAACCCCCAGAGGCGTGCCGGAAAGCTACCGGGACGTCGAGCAAATCCCCCTCTCAGCCCTGCCCATCTGGCTGAGCAACGAACTCACTGACCTGAGCCAGGTGATCAGCCTCTCAGCCGACGGCCAGCGGGCCAAAGTCCGAAACCAGAAGACAAGCCGCATCAGCGTTTTTGAACTCCAGTTCGTTCACGTTCTGCAGAAGGCGGGAGGCCCCAAATGACGACTGCTGAGCAGATCAACAATGCGATCGCCTGGTATCGCCGCTACGGCACTGCTACCCCCGCCGAGCCCTTCCAACTCAGCCCGGCGGTGACCATTACCGACCCGGCCCTGTGGCTCACCACCCTGGAGTTCAGCATCGGCCAGTGGGAGCGCGGTGAAATCGGCGTGGCCCTGGCTCGCGCCTACGTTCTGCGGCCTTTGCAGATGCTGCGCGACTGGCTTAAGGCCCAGGCTCTAGAGGCCCCTGTAATCACCAAGGAGACTGCCTAATGTCTTTTGCTGAATCGCTCGAAGACCTAACAAAACAAAAGATCACAGACATCACGGTAGGCCAGCTGGCCCAGCTGCTGAAGGAGTCGGAAGCTGGGCGCATGGTTCTCTCTCAGGACTACGAGAACGGCAAAAAGCATTGGGTGCTGGTGATAGCTCACAACGAGAGCGCTGATCGGATCTGCGATTGCCTCAAACAGCTTGATGCAGAGGATTTAGCAGCGGAGGCGGAAGAGGGCTAATGCCGATGGACCGCAGCCTATACCCACCCAACTGGGATGCGATCGCGCTGTCCAAAAAGCAGGCGGTGAACTGGACCTGCGAGAACTGTGGCCGCCCCTGCCGCCGTTCTGG
>DATNQE010000609.1:0-2909 GCA_036702895.1 Trichocoleus sp.
AAACCGCCGACTGGGCTGTGCATCAAATCCAAAACTCCTACGACCTGACCCTGGTGGGCAACAAATACATCGACTGCTTCTTGTCCGCGGGCCTGAGTCCCCACCGGGTGCACCACGTTCTGCCCTTTCAAAAGAGCGGCTTTGCCAACATTGCCAGCGAAGCCATCGTCCGCGAAGAAGCCGCGAAACTGGGGCTGCCCTGGCAGGAGCCCAAGAACTTCTTTTGCGATCGCTTGCCCGCCATGACGAGCTACTACCTGCTGACTCCTTCTCGCCAGGCCCAGGAAGAGCATCTGGGCATCTTCAAAGAGCACTGCAACCTCAAAGCCCTGCACACTTCACTGCTCTACATCTACCGAGGCTTCATGGGTGTCGGCTCCATCTAGCCAAATCCCTCATCTCCCCTGCTCCTCCCTCCTCCCTCCTCCCTCCTGTCTCTTACTCCCCCCGCTTAGGAATTCACACACCATGTATACTTCCACCGTCCCCGCTCCTGTCAACGCCTCTGCTTTGCCCTACTGCGACATCGCTTCGGCCCTAACCAACCGCCTGTCTCTCCAAACAGCCCTTTCCCTTCAGGCCCCTGTCGCCGTTATTGAGAGCATCGCCACAGGCAACCCTGAGTACATCACCCAACAGTCCGACGCTGCTCAACGAGTAGCCAGCCTGCCAGCCCTTAAAGAGAACAGCAAGCGCATCGAAAAAATCTATCAAAACACCCGCATCAACACCCGGCACCTGGCGGTTGATCTGCTGGCTGAGGATGCGCTGACCCCGGAGCAATGTGCCGTCCCTATCCAGTTGCGGATGCAGCTATTTAAAGAGAAGGCGGTACCTCTGGCGGAGCGTGTGGCGCGCCAAGCCTTAGCTAACCTGAGCGAAAGCTCGAACTCAATTACAGACTCCATCGGCCTGATCGTCTTTGTCTCCAGCACTGGGTTTGTTGCCCCTGGCGTTGATGCTGAGCTGATCGAGCGCCTGGGCCTGAAGCGCAATATTGCCCGCGTCACGGTTAACTTCATGGGCTGTGCCGCCGCTATGAATGGGCTACGGGTTGCCTGCGACCACGTCAAGGCTTACCCCAACCGTCGGGCGCTGCTGGTGTGCCTGGAGCTGAGCTCTATCAATGCTGTTTTCAACGACGACCTGAATGATGTGATTATCCACAGCATTTTTGGTGACGGCTGCGCTGCGGTTGTGTTTGGGGCGGCCTCGGTCGGGCAGGCTCCTGCCCAGGGCCAAATCGTTATCCGCGACCACCTTAGCTATCTGGTGGAGGGCACTCAGGACGGCATCACGTTGGGCGTTGAGGATACGGGCATTACCTGTCAGCTTTCGCCGCAGCTGCCGGACTACATCGAGGCTGGGGTGGGGCCGGTAATTGAGCAGTACTTGTGCGATCGCAACTTGACCAAGGAGAGCATTGACCTGTGGGCGGTGCATCCGGGCGGCACGCGCATTATTCAAAAGGTGCAAAGCTCACTGGGGCTGGAGGATTCTCAGGTGGCGACGAGCTGGGCGGTGCTGCGGGAGTACGGCAATATGCTGAGCGTTTCTCTGCTGTTTGTGCTGAAGCAGATGCAGGAGCAGCGGCAGGCGTTGGCTCAGGCTGAGGGGTCTGGTGAGACTGAGGTGCAGACTGGGCTGGCTTTTTCTTTCTCGCCTGGGGTGGGGATTGAGGGGGTTTTGTTTGAGCTTGCTTGATTCGTCGCTCCTTTGAGGAGGCAGGCTTCGTTTAAAGCTGTTTGGTTTTTATTGCGGGGATTGTTGCTTGGGTGGCAGCCCCCCAAACCCCCCGGATGGAGGGCGGGCGCGCCCTCCAAACCTCCTCCGCTAGAAATCCCCCGCCATCGGCATTGCTTCGCTCGTTCAGTGGAGTCTCCGAAAGGGCTGTGCAATATCTCTTGTTTTCGGGAGTCCACCTGTTTACCGACTTTGTCTCAATTGCCGAGTATCCGGATCACCGAGCTGCCTGCCGCCTCCCACCGTTGCGCCCTTGCGAGGGGGTTTGGGGGAAGATTGTTCCCCCAAGCAGCGGGGTCCGGGGGAAGGCCCCGGTCAAAGACTCCAGCCTCCCAACCTCAATCTCCGTACAACTCAACTGCGCCACAGAAAGCGTACCTGCCCCAAAAAACCTCAACCAATTCATCCGCCCCCACTTTCACAGCAAAAGGCACTCAACCCATGCAATACATCCAGCTCCTGCTCAAGCGCTCCTGGCAAACCATCGTCGTCGCTGTCCTCCTGGGCCTGATCAGCGGCATGTGCAACGCTCGCCTCATCGCCCTGATCAACCGGGCCGTTCACCAGCCCGCCCAGTCCCAGCCCCTGCTGCCGTTCTTTGTGCTGGTGGTGCTGACCCTGGGTATTGGCGTGTTGTCCCAATTCATTTTGATCAGCCTCTCCCAAGACGCTATCTACCAACTGCGCCTTACCCTCAGCCGCAACATCCTCAAAACGCCGCTGCAGCACCTGGAGCATCTGGGCGACCATCGCCTGCTGGCGGCGCTGACGGACGATGTGCGGGTGCTCTCTCACACCGTGTCGGTCTTTCCCAACCTGTGTGTGGATCTGGCAACGCTGGCGGGATGCTTAGCCTACCTGGCCTGGCTGTCGGGGCCGCTGTTTGCTCTGCTGGTGACGATTTCTCTGGTGGCGCTGTGGGCGATTCAGACCACGATTCGAAAAGCGCAGGCGCTCTTTGCGATCGCACGGGAAGAAGAAGATAGCCTCTTCAGCCACTTCCAGGCCATTACTCGCGGCACCAAAGAGCTCAAGCTCAATCGCCATCGCCGTGACGACTTTATGAACAACACTTTGGAGGCCAGCATCCGCCGGATGCGTCAGAAAAACAGCCATGCCATGAAGATCTTTGCCGTCTCCGACGGGCTGGGCCAGCTTTCCCTCTT
>DATNQE010000615.1:0-4322 GCA_036702895.1 Trichocoleus sp.
ATGCCATTCCATAGCCAGCCTAGGAGGGGGTCAGGTTTATAGCAACGACCACAGGCCTGTGGTCATCACCTGCCAGACAGCCTGCTCGAACGCCGCTAACGCTGGGTTCAAGGTTTAGCTATCTGGTCAGCACTATATTTGCTTGGCTAAGTGTATCAGGTGTTGCCCCTATCTCAACGGCTCCTAGCCGCCCTGGCAGGCGTGGCTAACGCTGGACGATACCCTAATACACAGACGACTCCTTGACAAAGCGCAGAACGCGCTGCAGCAGCACCTTAACTTGGTCAGGCCGATTGACCAGCCGGTAGCTTAGATCTGAAAGCACTTTGGTGAGAGAGTAGTTGTCGAGCAGCACTTCTAGCTCTCGCTGAGTCTGGGGCAGGAAGTTGCCCTGCTGGGCTGTACGCAAATAGGCGTGTAAAAATCCGGCGCTCACCCACCGCTCCCAAAACTGGGCCCACTGCTCCATGCGATCGCGCTGCTCAGGGTGAATCATGCCGCTTTCGACCTCATCTTCAAAAGCTCGGCTGACGGCGTAGTAGAAGGATTGCATCATGCTGGCGACGTCCCGCAGGGGCGAGCGCTTCATGCGGCGCTCGTTGACGTTGATGATAGCTTCGCCTTCAAAATCAATAATGAAAAAGTCCTTACCGGTGTAGAGTACTTGGCCCAGGTGGTAATCCCCGTGGTAGCGGGTTCGTAGGGCAGTAATTTTGAGGTCGAGGACGCGCCGGAAATGCTCCATAAAGGTCTCTTGATAGCTCAAGATCTGCCGTGCTAGAGGCTGAGTGTCTTCCGGTAGCAGCGGTAGGCGCTCCTTGAGCAGCAGGAACACCCGTCCGGCGATGTTGCGATCGTATTGGTAAATTGACCGCTGGTAGAAGGAGGTAAACGGTTCTGGAGCAAAGTCGGGGTCGCTAGGGTCACAGGTCAAGGCCAGATGCAGCTGGGCAGTGCGCTCCCCTAAGAGCTGCACGTTGGCTAGATAAGAGCCAATGGCGTGGGAAATAAACGCTTTAACCGTAGGAACATCCGCAGGAGAGGTCGGCATCATGTTAGACGGCATGGGCAGCGGCGCACCAGACTCCATGCTTGGAGGTAAGTCGATGTCTAAATCCACATCAAAAACCGTCTGCAGCGACAGCAGTGAGCCTGAAGGCACCGGCACCAGAGGCATATCGCTCTGCTGTATGGCGACCTGATCGAAGAAACTGCGCAGGCTGTCGAGAGAGTAGTCCCAGGCGCTTTGGGCGTCGGGTAGATACTGCTGCAGAATCCCCACGGTGGTGGGGTCTTCCTGGGCCCGACGGTATTCCAAACAGCCTGCTACCGACGTGATGTACTCAAATCGGTGCTTATCTAGAAAGCGGCGAACCTCTAAGTCTGGATTAGTACCTGTCTCTGCCTTACGAAACAGCTTCAGAATCAGCTGGGGCAGGTTGCTGTCTTTAGACGCATCGCAGTAGACAATGGAAGTGTTGCTGTAGTCACCTTTGACGACTGTAGGCTCTCCTCGGAGATTGCTGCCACTCAAGGCATCAAACAGCTCAGTGGAGCGGGCCGCTAGCTCTCCGGCCTGTCCCCGATAGGTGCGGTTTTGCACGATGGTGTCTAGCAGCGCTATCAGGAAGCTCTTATCTGCGATCGCATTGAACAGCACCGCGACCTCGTCTTCTCCAGGCCGCCGCAGACGAGCTATCACGTCGTGAGGACTGTCGCTCAGCAGGTGCAGCGCCTGCTCCCCTTCAGCGTGAGCCAACGCCAGCATGTAGATGTCCGGGTCACCCTGGGTGTACTCCACCTGCAGCGCCAGCATTTGGGACTCGCGGTCCCCATGGGCAAGGGGAATCGCTTCGACAATCCGGGCTGACTGAACGCTGCGTGGTCGGCCCTGCAGCCAGCGGTTGCGCACCAGGTAGTCCGACAGCAGAGCCTCTAGCCGGTCACGCAGCATTGGCTGCGCCAACACCCGTGTCCAGGGGTCGGGCACTGTCAGCGTGGGCAGATCTACCTGAGGCTGCAGCTGCAGCAGACTGGGGTGCAGCTTCAGGGTAAACCAGTAGAACCCATAGGGGCTAAGACTGAGGAAGTAGGGCTGCTCATCAACCGCCGGAAACTCTGTACGGCCAAAGATTTCTACCGGCACTCGTCCCTTAAAACCGGTCAGGTCTAGCTGCACCGTTTGCACAAAGCGAGACAGGTTTGCCACCACCAAAATTTGCTCATCATCCAAAGTGCGGGTAAAGGCCAGCACCTTGCGATTGTCGGGGTGGAGCATTTGAAAGTCGCCCTGCCCCAGCGCCTGAAAGCGTTTGCGGGTAGCAATCAGCCGCTTCATCCAGTTCAGCAGCGAATTGGGGTTGGCGCGCTGGGCCTCCACGTTGACGGTGCTGTAGTGGTACTCAGCATCGACGATCAGCGGCAGGTAGAGACGGTGAGGATTGGCTCGGCTAAAGCCAGCATTGCGATCAGGGCTCCAGTGCATGGGCGTGCGCACGCCGTTGCGATCGCCCACATAAACGTTGTCCCCCATGCCGATTTCGTCGCCGTAGTAGAGCACCGGCGTTCCCGGCAGCGACAGCAGCAGGCTGTTGAGCAGCTCAATCTGGCGGCGGTCGTTTTCCAGCAGCGGCGCTAAGCGACGGCGAATCCCTAAGTTCAGCCGCATCTCTGGGTCCTGAGCATAGACTCGGTACATATAGTCCCGGTCCTCATCAGTGACCATCTCCAGGGTCAACTCGTCGTGGTTGCGCAAGAAGAGGCCCCACTGACAGTTCTCAGGGATAGCGGGCGTCTGCTGCAAAATGTCGTGAATGGGAAAGTTATCTTCCATCCGCAGCGCCATAAACAGGCGCGGCATCAGCGGGAAATGGAAGTTCATGTGGCACTCGTCGCCATCGCCGTAGTAGGCGGCAGCGTCTTCTGGCCACTGGTTTGCCTCGGCCAGCAGCATCCGGTTGGGGTACTTCTTATCGACGTAGCGGCGCAGCTGCTTCAAAAATTCGTGGGTTTCGGGCAGGTTCTCGCAGTTGGTGCCCTCTCGCTCGTAGAGGTAAGGCACGGCATCCATGCGCAGGCCGTCTACCCCCATCGCCAGCCAAAAGTCCATTGCCTCAAACACCGCCTGCTGCACTGCCGGGTTGTCGTAGTTTAAGTCCGGCTGGTGGTGGTAGAAGCGGTGCCAGTAATAGGCTTGGGCCACCGCGTCCCAGGTCCAGTTGGAGGTCTCAAAGTCCTGGAAGATAATCCGCGTTTCCTTATATTTGTCTGGCGTATCGCTCCAGACGTAGAAATCGCGCTCAGGACTACCGGCAGGGGCCCGCCTCGCCCGCTGGAACCAGGGATGCTGGTCAGAGGTGTGGTTGATGATCAGCTCAATGATGACCCGAATGTCGCGCTGGTGGGCTGCCTCTAGAAATTCCTTGAAGTCGCCTATCGTGCCGTAGATAGGGTTGACCTCGGTATAGTCAGAAATGTCATAGCCATCGTCACGTAAGGGCGATGGAAAAAAGGGCAGCACCCAAACAGCGGTGACCCCCAGCTCCTGCAGGTAGTCCAGCTTCTCTGTCAGACCGCGAAAGTCGCCGATGCCGTCTCCGTTGCTGTCAGCAAAGGCGCGTACAGGCACTTCGTAGATGATGGCGCTTTTGAACCAGAGTGGGTCGTCTTTGAGGGTCATGCCGCCGAAAACTGTTGATTGCGCTTCCAAAGTAGCGAACATCCTCCAACGTTCTAATCTTGCAAAGGTAAGAGATGTGGCTGTATCGTTAGCTTTCGACACATCAGCCTGCACGCCGCACCACGGGATGGCAGGCAAAAGATTGGGCATTTCTCTACTGAGAATTTTTGGGAATGTCTTACGAGAAACTTTGAGAAGTTGCTGCGCTCAAAAGCTCGCCCAGAGGTTTCTCAGTATTCCGTCCAAGATTTTCTCAAAAACCCTTGAGAGCTCTTTTGTGGTTGTTTACAAGCCTTGCCCTTCAAGCCCATTAGAGCTTTACCCCAAAGTTGCAATGCAGACCCCGCTGCTGAACCATTTTATCGGCTCACACCCGCTAAGCTGATGACCATACAGAATTTACAATTTGCTGCTGAAAAGACATGATGGGTTTTCGACACACGCTGCTCCCGCTACTGTGCCTTGTGGTCTTCACTGGTTGCCGCGCGGGGGAGGAGCTGCGATCGCAACCCCAGTCCGCCCCAACCAGCGCAGCTGCCAGCGATACCCTGAGGCTCCTCTACTGGCAGGCGCCCACCATCCTCAATCCACACTTCTCCAGCGGTTTCAAAGACTCCGAGGCTAGCCGCATTACTTTAGAACC
>DATNQE010000617.1:0-2362 GCA_036702895.1 Trichocoleus sp.
GGGGGTTTACTCCCATGTGCCAGGAGATGGACGAGAATGGGTCGTCACTGATCCTAGGGCCATGAAAGTCCGGGCAGAAGATGGCCGGAGCGTGGCTGGGGTTAATATCGCTCCCTTCATCAATCACTTGCCTCAGCAGCGATCAACTACTGCCTTCTCAACCTCAAACGCGAGCGGCAGCACGTCCCAAGCGGCCAATATCATCGAAGCGGTGGAAGCAGGAGCGCGGGTACTGTTGGTAGATGAAGATACTTCGGCGACGAACTTCATGATTCGCGATCGCAGAATGCAAGCCCTCATTTCCAAAGACCGGGAACCGATCACCCCTTTTGTAGATAAGGTCCGGCAACTCTACACGGACTATGGGGTGTCTACGATTCTGGTAATGGGCGGCAGCGGCGACTACTTTGAGGTTGCTGACACGGTGATCGCTCTAGAAACTTACCAACCCCAGGAGGTGACCCAGCAGGCAAAGGCGATCGCAACTCAATACCCAACGGAACGACAGGCAGAGGGCGGAACCACATTTGGCACCCTCACGCCTCGCGTCGTTCTCCCGACGGGCATTGACCCCAGCCGGGGCAGGCAAGCGACCAGTCTAAAGGTTCGGGATGTGGCCGAGGTGCGGTTTGGAGAGGAATCAATTGACCTCTCTGCTGTTGAGCAACTAGTAGAGCCAGGGCAGGCCCGTGCGATCGCAGCGGCCATACTGTATGCCCGCAACCACTATTTGACCCCATCTCGCTCCCTACCGGAGGTTTTGGAATTAGTGATGGCTGATGTTCAACAATTAGGCCTCGATTGCTTGGAAGAGAGGCCTACTGGAAATCTAGTTGCTTTCCGACCGCTGGAACTCGCGGCTGCCATCAATCGACTCAGAAGCTTACAGGTCTTACAGCCGTAACATTCGGAACACGTGGTTACTTCAGAGCGGGCTGGGAGTATCTGCCGGAACAAGGTCTAGCTGGGCTTGAGCATTGGCCGCCCACTGCGGGTTTCGTTGGGCGATATAAAGGTTTTTGGCATAGCTTAAGACGTTACGGGCATTGTCGTGCTGGCCTAGCTGGATCAGCACGAGTCCTGCGCTGTAGTAGGCATCGGCGTAGTTGGGATTTAGCCGAGTTGCTGCTCGAAATTGATCCAGTGCGGGTTCGGCCTGACCCTGGTTGAAGAGGGCGATGCCCAGATTGTAGTGGGCTTCGGGATACTGGTCACGCACTGCTAAGGCCTTTTGCAGGGCGGTGACGGCCTGGGCGTACTCTTGCTGGCGCAGGTAGGTCAGGCCCATATGAAAGTAGGGTTCAGCGGCGTGGGGGGAAAGATCGGCGGCTTTTTGCAGGGTTGCGATCGCATCGGCTGTCCGTCCCTGTTCCCGATAGACCAATCCTAAGTTGTAGTATGCACTGCCAAGATCGGGCTGAATTTGAATAGCCCGCTCCAAGTAGCTCTGGGCCTGATCCACATTCTTGCCCTCGATCAAAGCAGCTCCCAGATTAGTGTAGGCCATGGCAAATTGAGGATCTGCTTGGACGGCTTTCCAGAAAGCATCTGCAGCCTCTTGCAACTTGCCCTGCTGGCGTAGGCCTAACCCAAGGTTGTAGTGCGCCGCTGCTAAGGTGGGATCAAGGGTTGCTGCCTGCTCAAAGGCTGTCATCGCCGCCGCCATCTGCCCTTGCTGAATTAGGCTCAAGCCTCGATTCAGCTCGGTCTCAGCCGACGTTGCGGGGGCACTGGGCGGTGCTGTTTCAATTTGGGCCCAGAGCTGTTGAGGCGCGTATCCGCCAGAAATACCCCAAGCAGCTACTCCAATCAAACCGATCGCTAGCCAGTGACGGGGAAAACCCCATTGCCAGTGCTTCTGACTCATCATAGTGAAGGCATTATCAGATAAAGGACTGGGGATTAGGTACCCAATTCTACGTCCTGATCAAGAATTTGCGTCACCGCACAGATCGCTGCGAGCAGTGTCCCTGCCGCTGACAATCCCTAACCCCTTACCACTGAACTCGCTGGGTAGCCGAAACCAGCGTAGGATGAAACCACCAAAACCCCAGCACAAACAGCGTAATGCCTAGGTAGGAAGGCCGCACAAACTCCTGCCATTTTAATTGCTGCTTGCCCTGCAAAAGAGCCCAAAAAGGAATGATGGAAGTGCGGGCTTTGACCGCCTCAAAGGCCGCGCCATAGCGGGCAGCCCAGCGACGATCTCCATGCCAGACGGCAAACAGGTGGTGTGCCATTAGTCCCAAAGAGGTCACCAGGGTAAAGGTCGTTCCCAACCAGAGGGTGTGGGCCACGCACCAAATAAGCTGACCGACCATCTGAGGATGGCGACAAATCCGGATAATGCCGGTTTCGTAGA
>DATNQE010000635.1:0-2425 GCA_036702895.1 Trichocoleus sp.
GTTCGTCTTGTCGTGGGTCTTCTGATAACTTGGTATCTTCTTACTAATGCTAAGCGGCTAACTCTAGATGAGAGTCTCAAAGCCAGGCCTGAGTAGACGGTAAAGCCTACGTCTTGCCGCTCTCCAGATTTAATGACCACACTTCCAGCAAATAAGTATCTAGGCAGAAAAAACTGGCATTGATTAAGCGGATGGAGGGGATGAAATTTATTGCCTAGAAACATGGTTTCGAAGCTCCTTTCTGCCTTTAATTAAGTTGGTCTACTTAAAGACGTAGGCTTTATCAGCCGAATCGCTTGTTGTCTACGCGGCAGGCTGTTGTTTTCGCAGTGTCGCGTGCATGAATCATGTCCTATTTGCCCTCAATCAGGAGTACTTATTAAATGAGAAGGGCGCGGTAGCAAGGGCTAATAGCCTTTGCCCTCTGCCCGCCCCACTACCAGCAGCGCATAGAATCGGCCTTTGCTTTATTAACTGCAAATGCAGAATCAATTATGGCTGCGATCGCAATCCTTCAAGAGGTTGAGCAGGAGTTAAGCCAATAGTACGGCAATCGCTGGCCATAGCAGAGCCCAACTCTTCAGTTACCCTGTCAAGGTACCAATGAAGATGATTGACTGCGTGAGACAGATAGGCGGAGTCATCATACAAAACGCTGAGCAGCATGGCGCCTTCCAAAGCCGATATAAAAATTGCCGCTACCGACTCGGCATCAACGGACCTGGGTAACTCGCCCTGCTCAACAGCCCGAAGCGTTGTTTTCGCAATTAGATTTTTGAGTTGACCCATCGCCTCCTGGGCCTTTTCCCGCAGCGGCAGCATCTCGCGCTTGGCTTCAACGGCTGTGTTGAGCACCTGGCAGCCGCAGGGAAAAAGCGGATTGTGGGTGTAGAGCTCTGCAAAGGTGGTTGCGATCGCTTTCAGCTGCCCTAGCGCAGTGTTCTCCCGGCTCATCCCCTGCCTTAGCCGTTGGCCCAGAACCGAGCACGTATATTCAAACGTTGCTAGGGCCAGATCTTCTTTGCTGGCGAAGTGATTGTAGATGCCGCCCCGCTGAATGCCTGTAACTTGGGTAATGTCCTGCATGGATGTCGCTGCGTAGCCCTTCTCGTTGAAGAGAATGGCTACTTTATGCAGGATCTCCTGCCGAGTTTTGTTGCCCTTAGTCATAAAAAGAGCCATAAAAAGTACCGACCAGTCGGTTTTATAGTACAGTAAGGTGAGCAAAATCTGTGAATTCCTAACGGGTCAGCTATGCAATCGCAAGAACGAATCGTGGTAACGGGACTGGGGGCAGTGACCCCAATTGGTCTTTCTGTGGACGATTTTTGGAAAGCCATGATGCGCGGTGAGAGCGGTGCTGCCCCGATTACCCGGTTTGATGCCAGCCCTTTTAAGACGCGCTTTGCCTGCGAAGTGAAAGGCTTCAACCCCTTGGACTACATGGATCGCAAGCAGGCCGGTAGGCTTGACCTGTTTTGCCAGTATGCGCTGGCGGTTGCCCATCAGGCGGTTGAGGATGCGGGTCTAAACCTGGCTGACTCTTCTCAGGAGGAACGCGATCGCATCGGCGTAGTCTTTGGCTCCGGCATTGGCGGGCTGCAGGTGCTAGAAACTCAGGCCAAGGTGCTGACGGAAAAGGGAGCCAGCGCCCTATCGCCTTTTATGATTCCCATGATGATTGGCAACATGGCCCCCGGCATGATCGCCATGCAGTACGGGCTGCGAGGCCCCAACCATGCCGTTACCTCTGCCTGCACAACGGGCAACGACGCCATTCGAGATGCGCTGATGCTGCTGCGGCAGGGCTATGCAGACGTGATTTTGTGCGGGGGGAGCGAGGCCTCTATTACCCCGCTTGGCGTTGGTGGATTTGCGTCTATGCGGGCCCTGTCTACCCGCAACGACGACCCACAGACGGCAAGTCGCCCCTTCGATGCCAATAGAGATGGTTTTGTCGTCGGTGAAGGCGCTGGGGCGCTCATCCTCGAAACGCTGAGCCATGCCGAAGCGCGAGGGGCCAAGATCTACGCTGAAGTGCTGGGGTTTGGGGCCTCGGCCGATGCCTATCACTTTGCTGCTCCTGACCCGTCTGGCTCGGGCGTGATTCTAGCGCTGCAGAGAGCCCTGAAAGATGCCAGCATTACGCCCCAAATGGTAGACCACATCAACATGCACGCGACCTCAACGCCGCTGGGCGATGTGGCGGAGTCCAACGCGATTAAGCAAGTTTTTGGTGAGGATGCTTACCGCATCAAGTTTTCAGCCACCAAAAGCATGACCGGCCACTTGCTTGGTGCAGCGGGAGCCATAGAAGCGATCTCAACCGTCTTGGCGATTCAGTACGGCACCGTTCCGCCAACTATCAATGTGGAGTCTCTCGACCCCGAGTGCGACCTTGACTACACCTTGGGAGCCCCCCAAA
>DATNQE010000652.1:0-9736 GCA_036702895.1 Trichocoleus sp.
AAGAGGCGATGGCAATGGGGCTACCTGTGCTAAGCACGTTCCACGGCGGCATTCCCGAGCTGGTGCAGGACGGCGTATCAGGCTACCTGGTGCCGGAGCGGGATAGCGAGGCGCTGGCGGCCCGCCTGAAGGATCTGCTCGACCATCCGGAGCGCTGGGAGGCTATGGGCCAGGCGGGGCGCGCCTATGTCGAGGCGCACTACAACATTGAAACCCTCAATGACCGGCTGGTGCAGGTGTATGAGCACCTGATGGAGGCTGATTCAGGCGGCATGAGTTTGGGGCGGGAGCGGTGGTCGCAGGTGCCTTTGCAGACGTCTGAAACCCCCTCGGACTTAACGGCCTCCGTTCCTGTGCAGGTCTTAGGAGAGTAAGCTATGACTGAGCCGATAGTTACCATTGTAGTCGTTCCCAGGGAGCGCTTTAGCTGCGCCCAAGACTCTCTGGAGAGCCTCTACAGCAACACCGAGTTTCCTTTCAAGCTGGTTTACGTAGACGGCAACTCGCCGCCTCCGGTGCGCCACTACTTGCAGGCAAAGTCCCAGGAATGGGGCTTTGAGTGGGTGCGCACCGACTACTATCTCTACCCCAACCAGGCTCGCAATCTGGGGCTGGCCCAGGTGAAAACGCCCTATCTGGTCTTTGTAGACAACGATGTTATCGTGACGCCGGGCTGGCTGCAGGCGCTAGTGCAGTGCGCGGAAGATACCGGGGCGGCGGTGGTAGGGCCGCTGATGTGCCAGCACCAGCCGCTGCACAGCGAGATTCACTTTGCCGGAGGAGAATCTCATATCTGGGTGGATAAGCTGGGTCGTCGCCGTTTGCGGGAAAAGATGTACAGCCAGGGCAAAACCGTCGCCCAGATGCGGCCTCGCCTGCAGCGCCAGGAAACGGAGCTAGCAGAGTTTCATTGTGTGTTGGTGCGGCGCAGCGTGTTTGAGCAGGTAGGGCCGCTCGATGAACAGATGCTCAATACCAAGGAGCACCTGGATTTTTGCATGGGCGTGCGTGAGGCGGGCGGCACGGTATATTTTGAGCCTGATTCTCTGGTGACCTACGTACCTGGTTTGCCCAAGAGCTGGGGTGACTTGCACTACTACATGCTGCGCTGGAGCGACGCCTGGACATTGGCCAGTCTACAGCGCCTGCGGGATAAGTGGAACCTGGCTGAGGACGCTTACTTCAAGACTAAATATAAGCGGCTGGGGTGGCGGCGCAAGATGACTATTATTGCCCCCTTTATCTATCAGATTACCTTTGGCCTGTACAGCCCCAAGCTGGAGTGGATCCTGACTCGGTGCGAGCGGCCCCTCAACCGCTGGCTGACGCGCCGCCACGCGCGATCGCAACAGCGCTACCAGCCGTCGTCGGTGCTGCCCAAAGTGCTGAGCCGCCGGGATGCCCTGCCTCAGGGTTAATGCCTTGACCTATGACTGGCCGATTGATGTGTTTTCACGATACCTAACCAACCTGACGCTATGCCGCCTGAGACTGTGTACACCCCCGATAGTTTGCTAAAGCACCCCTGGCGCTTGCTGCAGACAATGGGACATGACCTTTTAGCCTCCCGCGAGCTGGCCTGGCGCCTGATGGTGCGCGACATTAGCGCCCAGTATCGGCAGGCGGCGCTGGGAGTGGCCTGGGCCTTTTTGCCCCCAGTGGCCATGGCGGCAGGCTTTACCCTAGCCCGCGAGGCCAACGTTTTTACCGTTGGCGAAACCAGCTTGCCCTACCCTGCCTACGTCATGTTCAGCACCGCCCTCTGGCAGACCTTTGTTGATGCCGTCACGGGACCGGTACAGGCGGTGACGCTGGCTAAACCGATGCTGGCAAGGGTGAATTTTCCCAGGGAGGCAATCGTGATGGCCAAGCTGGGGGAGGTGGCCTTTAACTTTGCCATCAAGCTGATTCTCATCGTGGGTCTGTTTATCTATTTTCGGGTGGGGGTGAGCTGGACGGTGCTGCTGGCCCCGGTGGCGCTGATTCACCTGGTGCTGCTGGGAACGCTGGTGGGCGTGCTGCTAGCGCCCCTGGGGGTGCTCTACCAGGACGTGTCGAAAAGCCTGTCGGGGATTACCGGATTTTGGCTGTTTCTGACGCCTGTGGTCTACCCGGTGCCGACGGAGGGGCTGTTTGGCTCTCTGGTGTCGTGGAATCCAGTGACGCCGCTGCTGGTCACTACTCGGGAGCTGGCGACTACAGGGGTATTAACGGAGACGGCTGGATTTTGGTGGGTCAGCGCCTTGACCTGGATAGGGCTGGTGCTCACCTGGGTTGCCTTTCGCGTTGCGATGCCGTACGTGGTTGAGAGGGTTAGCTCCTAATGGTGCTTCAGACACAATTGCCCGCTGCTAGGGAAAACCCCGCTGAGGTGCCGGTTATGGCCGTCGAGGGGGTTTCTAAAAAGTTTTGCCGCAATCTGAGGCGGTCTCTGTTTTACGGGGTGCAGGATATTGCCGCTGATTTGACCGGCGGACGGCGCCGCAGCCACCAGCTGCGATCGCAGGAGTTTTGGGCGCTGCAGTCAATCAATCTGGCCCTGCATCGGGGAGAGGCGCTGGGGCTGGTCGGCACCAACGGCGCCGGTAAGAGCACCCTGCTGCGCATCATCAGCGGCCTGATCAAACCCGACACCGGTCAGGTGAGAATTCGTGGCCGCCTAGCGCCGTTGATTGCCCTGGGGGCAGGCTTTAACCCCATTCTCACGGGGCGAGAGAACATCTACGCCAACATGTCTATCCTGGGCCTCTCTACTCGCCAGATCGAGCAGCGCTTTCAGTCGGTGGTAGACTTCGCCGAAATTAAGGACGCCATTGATGCTCCGGTGCAGACCTACAGTTCCGGCATGGCTGCTCGTCTGGGCTTTGCCTGCGCCATCCACACCGAGCCCGACATCCTGCTGATCGATGAGGTGCTGGCGGTGGGCGATGCCCGCTTCAAGGCCAAGTGCTACCGCCGCCTGTATGAGCTGAGGCAGCAAGGGGTGTCCTTTATCCTGGTGAACCACAATCCCCAGGCAATTTTGAACATTTGCGATCGCGCCGTTTACCTCTCTGGGGGCCGCCTGATTGCGGAGGGGCCAGTCGATCAGGTGGTCTCTCAGTACGAGCAGGATCTGTTTCTAAGGGGCACAGAAGCCTTTCCTAACCGCCTGACTCTGCCGCCTAAGCCGCCCGCAGCCCGCGCTGGGCTGGAGATTCGCAGCCTGTTCTTCCGCAATGCAGACGGAGAGCCTACGACCGAGCTATGGACCGGGGAACCCCTGAGCCTGTGCGTCGCCTGCCATGCCCAGGAGGCCTATAGCGGCGTGTCGCTCCACCTCCGGTTTGCCAAAGTCGGCGGGGAGGACAGCATGGGCACTGTGCTCTGCCTCAGCGGCAACAACGATGGCTCCTGCTTTGAGGTGCCGCCGGGGCCGGCGGAGCTGCGGCTGGACATGCCTTACCTGGGCCTGGAGCCAGGCACCTACACCCTCAAAATCAAGCTCAAAAAAGACGCTCTCTACACGTTTGACGTAGTGGAGTCGTTTCGCTTTACCGTGGCGTCTCGCGGCAGCATGGACCGCTGCCGCTACTACCAGCCTCGCTCTTGGCGGCTGGTGACAACCCCCGATGTCTGCTGATTTGCCCTCCATTGCTGCCTCTACCATGTCTAATCCTCTGCTCAGCATCATCATTCCTACCCACAATCGACCTCACCTGCTGCCGCGAGCGGTGCGAAGCGCCCTGGAGCAAACCTTCACTGATCTGGAGGTGGTGGTGGTAGACGATGCTTCTAAAGAGCTGGTGCAGGCGGCGGACCTGACTGATGACTCTCGCTTGAGGGTGATTCGGCTGGACTCCTCTCACGGTGCGTCTGGCGCTCGCAATATTGGAGTCCGAGCGGCGCGGGGCCGCTGGGTGATGTTTTTAGATGACGATGACTGCATCTTGCCTCACTTGGCAGCGGTGTCGTTCGATGCGATCGCTGCCTCAACGCTACCGCCGCCCCTGGGAGTCCTCACTGCCATTCAGAAGGTCAGCGCTCAGGGGGAAGTTCTAAAACTGCGCATACCCCCCACGCTCTGCCCGCGCGGCGGACACTTCTTTCTCGAAGATCCAGAGCCGGGTCGCTCTTACCTGACTAAGCAAACTCTGGTAGTTGAGCGCGACGTGATGCTGCAGATAGGCGGCTTTGATGAGCAGTTTCGCTCCCGGGTGTATACCGAGCTTTTCCTGCGGCTCAACCCAGTGTGCACGCTCATTGGGTTGCCCATCGTCACCTATCAACTGTGGAACCACAGCGGCGCCCGCATTTCGGGCACGCCCGAGCTGCGACAGAAGAGCTTTCATCGCCTGATTCAGAAACACTGGGCCACGTTTCAAGCCCATCCTCGTCAGTTTGCCGTTTTTGTCTATGAGCACGCCTGTACCTCCTATCGGCAGAAGCAGTACGGCGCTGCCCTGTGGGCGCTGGCCTGGTCAGTGAAGATTCATCCGGCGCACATGGCTGCCCGACTGGTACGAGAAGCGGGCTGGTTTCTCGGTCAATTCAGACGCACTGTTCAAGTAGATTGACGCTATGGCTTACCCTGCGATCGCACCCAAAGCTTTCCAAACCCCGCTGCGCACGCGGCTGCTCAGCGCTGATAACCTAATCATCGCTCTGTTTGCCGGACTGGCGCTGCTGGGCACGCTGCGCCACGAAATGTGGATGGATGAACTGCAGGCCTGGATGATTGCGCGCGAGAGTTCATCCTTGGGCGAGCTGCTGAGCAATCTTCGCTACGAGGGCCACCCGATTGGCTGGTACTTGGTGCTCTACGGCCTGAACTGGATTACCCCCAACCCCATCGTTATGCAGATTGCCCACTGGCTGATCACGGTGGCAGGGGTTGCGGTCCTGACGAAGCTTTCGCCCTTTTCCTGGCGCCAAAAGCTGCTGCTTAGCTTTGGTTACTTCACCTTTTTTGAGTACGGCGTCATCAGCCGGGGTTACAGCCTGTGCCAGCTGGTGATCTTTTTGTTCTGTGCGCTGTACTGCCTGCCCTTGCGGATATCCCCTGGGCAAAAGCCTGAGCAGTCGGGCAAGGTAACCGGCTGGTTAATGCGTCACCGCGTGGGGGTACTGGCGGGGCTGCTGGCAGTGGCGGCTAACCTGAGCGCCTATGGATTACTGCTGAGCGGGGCGCTGGCGCTGCTGCTGGTGGCCGAGTGGTTTGAGGACTGGCGGGCCGCTTCCGAGCGTCCGGCGGCTATTCGAGCGATGAATCGGCGCAGCGCAGTAGGCGCGGTTGCTCTGCTCGTGGCGGGCTGGCTGGTTTCGGCGCTGCAAATTATTCGCCCGGTGCACAACAACGAGTATGTGCGCAGCGTGGGTGACTTTAGCATCGAAACGGCTCAAACGCCGAGCCTGGCTGAGAACATTCGCTATCTTGCCGCAGTCATCTCCAATATCTGGAAGAGCTATGGGCCGATGCCCATGCCGCAGATTGACTTTTGGGAGAGCAATTTGTTGAGCAGCAATGATTCTCTGCCCGAGGTTGCGGGGCAAACCTTGGGCGATTTGGGGGCGCTGCTGCTGTCGGTGGGGCTGCTTGCGATCGCGCTGTTTTACTTCTCCAAAAAGCCTTTGGTGGCCTGGGTGTATGGCTTGGGCAATGCCTTTATCTTGACCTTTAATTTCTTGTTCTGGATGGGGGTGATTCGGCACCACGGCCATCTTTTTGTGCTGCTGGTCGCCTGCTTCTGGATCTTTTTAGCCAGAGGCGGGGCTGGTGAGGCGTCAACAAGCCGTAGACAGTGGGGGCTGTCTGCGTCCTTTTTCCTGACGCTAATCCTCAGCCTGCAGATGATCGGCGGAGTCTATGCCTTCAGCATTGAGGTGCTGTACCCGTTTTCTCAAAGCCGGGCTACAGCGGCCTACATTCAAGAGAACGGCCTCGACCAGCTGCCCATTCTAGGGGAGGACCGGGACACCTCCGTCTTGGCGGGCTACTTGAACCGGCCTTTTTATTACCTCAACCGGCAGGAGATCGGTACATTTTGGCAGATGGAGGTGCCCTACGGTGTGCCTGAACCCGAGCGCATTGAGCAGCTGCGCCAGGGGTTGACTCAGGTGGAGGGGGACAGGGTGCTGGTGATCTTAAAATCGCCCCTGGCCTTACGCTCTCTGGCAGGCGTAGCGCTGGAGCCGCTGGCGCACTTTAACACACCCATGATCTATCGGCCCGAGGTGTTTTACCTGTATCTTGCTCAAAGGTCGGCTCCTGACGGGGGCTCAGCCTAACTGGGCCTAGGGGGAATAGGGCCAGCTTTTTAAGCCTGGCTCTAACGTTTTCGTCCGCTGCGCGACTGACTACTCTGCCTGCTTCTGCTGCTTTCTCTACCACACGCTCTGCAACTCTATGGGTTACCCTGCTTTTTTCTCAATCATCATTCCCACCTACAACCGCCCTCAGCGGCTGCGCTACTGCTTAGATGCGCTGCTGGAGCTGGACTACCCGCGAGATCGCTTCGAGATCATCATCGTTGATGACGGCAGTAAAACTGCCTTGGAGCCCATTGTGCGGCCCTTTTGCAACGTGCTGCAGGTGAACCTGCTGCGCCAGGATAACGCTGGCCCCGCTAGCGCCCGCAACACCGGAGCGCAGGAGGCCAAGGGCACCTTTTTGGCGTTTACTGACGATGACTGTTTACCCGCCGCCGATTGGCTGACGCAGCTGGCGGCCCAGCTGGAAGCCAATCCTCGGGCCCTGGTAGGCGGGCTGCCGGTTAACGCCCTGCCTAAGAACCTGTACTCAACCGCGTCTCAGGAGTTGATTGACTACCTGTATCAGTACTACAACCTGTCGCCGGAGCGGGTTAAGTTCTTTGCCTCCAACAACATTGCCCTGCCGCGCGATCTGTTTCTAGCGGTGGGCGGGTTTGATAAATCCTTTCCAAAAGCGGCGGCGGAGGACCGGGAGTTTTGCGATCGCTGGCAGCACCTGGGCTATCCGATGATCTATGCGCCTGAGGTAACGGTCTACCACGCCCACAGCTTGACCCTGCGATCTTTTTGTCGCCAGCACTTCTACTATGGCCGGGGAGCATTTCACTTTCATCAAGTGCGGGCCCGACGACAGGCAGAGCCGATTCGGATAGAGCCGCTCGAGTTTTACAAGGCCCTCCTGCGCTACCCGCTCCAAAAGCGCTCCTCCCAGCCCGCCAAACGTCGCTCCCAGCCTGCCTACCTGGTCTCGGCCCTGTTTGTGCTCTCTCAGGCCGCTACCATAGCTGGCTTTTTCTGGGAGAAAGGGGTGCGGTGGCTGATGCCGCTGTCCCGTCGGCTAACCAATCGCCTGACTAACCGAGGCCAGGTGGACCCTGAAACGACTGATGCGTCGCTCAATCCTGGGGATCAAACCAATTCACTAGCAGCGCCAGAGGCACCATGGGCAGGGCAGGCAGCAGGCAGATCAGCCACTGCTGGGCGCTCAGAGGGGCTGTAGCAAACAGCTGATTCATCACGCCCCACTGGCTAAAGAGCCACTGCAGAACGACCGTGCCGCCAATGCCAATGGCAATGGCGGGGGTGGTTTTGAGGGAATGCTTCTGACCCCTGCGGTTGACTAAGACTCGGCCCCAGTGGCTAATGCTCAGCAGGTAGACGATGCGGGCCGCAATGAGGGCCTGAATAGCCATGGTGCGGGCAATGGCCACGTCTCCTGTGGTGCGTTTAGCCCACTCAAACAGGCCAAAAATCAGCACCCAGTTAAAGGCCGAAATCGCTAAAATGCGCCAGAGCAGCCGACGGGAGAGCAAGGGCTCGCGGGGGTTGCGAGGGGGCTGCTGCATCACCCGGGCCGACTTGGGCTCAAAGGCCAGGGGCACGGTCATCGTCACGGAGTTGACCATGTTGAGCCACAGCACCTGCAGCGACAAAATGGGGAGATCGCGGGCCAGCAGGGCGCTGATCAAGATGGTCATGGACTCGCCGCCGTTAACCGGCAGGATAAATGCGATCGCTTTGCGCACGTTCTGATAAACGGTGCGGCCTTCTTCTACCGCCGCCTCAATAGAGGCAAAGTTGTCGTCGGTAAGCAGCATATCGGCTGCTTCTTTAGCCACGTCCGTACCCGCACCTCCCATAGCGATACCGATGTCGGCCTGCCTCAAGGCAGGGGCATCGTTGACGCCATCGCCGGTCATGGCCACAATCTCGCCCTGGGCCTGCAGCGCCTCCACCAGCCGCAGCTTTTGGGCTGGAGCGACTCTGGCAAAAACAGAACCAGCTTCTGCCGCCTGGGTTAACTCGTAATGGTCCATCTGCTCCAGGGTTCTGCCCTCATAGGCAGAGACTTCCCGGCCGTGGCCCAGCCCCAGCTGGCGGGCAATAGCTTTAGCGGTAGCAATGTGGTCGCCGGTAATCATCTTCACCTGAATGCCCGCCGACTGGCACGCCTGTACCGCTGCGATCGCTTCGGCTCGGGGCGGATCGATCATCCCCTGCAGCCCCAGAAAGACCAGATCGGTGGCGATGTCATCAGGATCTAAACTGCGAGTCTCCCCAGATGAATAGTTACTGTCCAAAAAATCCTTAGAGGCCAGCGCCAGCACCCGCAGCCCCTGCTGGGCCATGGCCTCGACCTGTTGGTGAACCGTTTCCTGGTCGATGGGCTGCCGCTGTCCCTGGTTGTCCAGCTGCTGGCTGCAGCGCTGCAAAATGGCCTCTACCGACCCTTTAATGTAGGCACGGTAGGTGGGTTGAGCGCCATTGGAACCCCGTTCTGAGGTGACGGGATGCAGGGTCGCCATGTACTGATGCTGCGACTCAAAGGGAATCGCATCTAGCCGGGGTAGGCTCTGGTCACAGCGGGCGCGGCTCAGCCCTGCCTTGCGGGCCGACACTAGCAGTGCTCCCTCGGTGGGATCCCCCACAACACTCCACTGGTCGTCCTGGGGCTCTAGGTGAGCGTCGTTGCAGACCAGACCTGCAATTAAGCACTGCTCTAGAGCCGCTTTGGTCTCCAGAGTCGTCAGGAGGCGGCCCGCCTCGTCAGTGACTTCGCCCTCAAGGCTATAGCCGGTGCCCGTGACCTGGTACGACTGGCCCCCGGCGTAGATGACCTGGACCGTCATCTGATTTTCGGTGAGGGTACCGGTTTTGTCGGAGCAGATGACCGTGGCGCCCCCTAAGGTTTCCACCGCCGGCAGCTTGCGAATAATGGCATGGCGACGGGCCATGCGGTTGACGCCAATCGCCAGGGTAACGGTGACGACAGCGGGCAGCCCCTCGGGAATCGCGCTGACGGCCAGAGCCACGGCTGCCTCAAACATGGTGACCCAAGATTGCCCCCGCGCCAGACCAACAACAAAGGTCATGGTGGCCAGGGCCAAAATGCCGTAGAGCAGCGTGTGGCTAAATCGATCAAACTTGCGGGTCAGCGGGGTGCTGAGGCTGGAGGACTGCTGCAGCGACTGGGAGATTTGCCCCATCTCGGTGTCGTTGGCGATCGCAACAACTAGGCCGCTGCCCTGACCTGCGGTGACAAAGCTGCCGGCGTAGGCCATATTGCGGCGCTCGGCCAAAGGCGTATCGGCGGCAAGGGGGGCAGCGCCTTTATCGACTGGAAAGGACTCGCCGGTCAGGGCAGACTCGTCTACCTGCAGGCTGCGGGTGCTGATCAGCCTCAGGTCAGCGGGCACTTTGTCGCCTGAGGCCAGCAGCACCAGGTCGCCCGGCACCAGCTCCCGCGAGGGAACTCGCCCCTTTT
>DATNQE010000666.1:0-5962 GCA_036702895.1 Trichocoleus sp.
TGCGATCCCAGTAGATGCTGCGCTTTTCGGTCAGCTGGGGCAGCGGCCACTGGCCCTCCTGGGGCGGCGTTACGTAGGTCAGCCAGAGGTCAGTGCGTCCGGGCTTCTTTGTCACCCAGTCGCGAGCGGGAATGGGAAACACCCGTAGGCGGTACTGACGCGGCCCCACCTGCTCCAGCAGGGCAGGGTCGGTGGCGGGCTGGACCTGACCTCGCTCCACCTCTGCGTTGTAAACCTTTTGGGCGGCGCCACGGGGCGATACCACAAAGGGAAAGCGGGTCTGGGGCTCCAGGTTATCGCCCAGCCAGAGCCCGGTAATCACGGCGCTCTCTGGCAGAGAGAAGGCGTAGAAGATTTCTTGGTCGTCGATGGTGGGGTTTTCGTAGCGCTCAAAAATGCTGACCTCGGCCCAGTCGCCCTGCTCTTGGACCGAGACTTTCTGCTCAGCCAGGTAGACAATATCCTGGTTGATGTTGAGCAGCCCCGCTTTGGTTTCTTCTCGGTTAACGGTCGACTCTAGCGCCCGCTGAATTGCCGTACGCTCGGCCTTTTGAATCGGCTGGTCAAACACCTGGGCATACAGCTCGGCAGCTTTGGCATCGTCTGCGCGTTTGCCCTGGTACAAAAAGGGCGAGAAAAAGCGGTTGTGCCAGTCCTGCCAAAACTGGGCCTGGTCCTCCGATAGGTTAAACAAGTGGCGGTACCAGCCAGCCAGGCTGTTGCTCTCCTCCCACGGGCTTAGGTAGCGGTAGGCGTGCAGGTAGGCGTTGGTCAACCCCTGACGTACCGGCTCGGCTTGCGCTAGTACGGCTTGGCGCTCGGCGGCGGTTTGGGGCAGCGGCTCTAGCAGGTCAAAAGCGCGCACCTGGGGCTGCCCCTGGGTTTGGATAAAGAGCAGCAGCGTTGCGATCGCAACCCCACCCGTTATCACGCTGCCTTGGCGCCATCCGTGCTGCCGCCCAAATGCGGTAAAGATACGGCCCCACGAGCGGGTATACATGTTCACCAGCGCGTAGGGCATGGCGACAAACAGAGTGCAGCTAAAGCCCACCAGAAACAGCCACGCCAGCGAAACAAAGGCCGTATAAACGGGGTTGCGCACAAGGGCTAGGAGGTAATGCCCCAGCCAAGACAGCTGAAAGGCGTTGTAGAGAAAGACGCAGAGAGCAGGCACTGTATAAAACAGTAAAATGCCGCCCACATACAGCCCCACCATTAGCACCAGGCTGTGGGTCACCATCTGGAACCAGGCCAGCGGCTTTTTGTAGGCCGCGTAGCCGAAGAACAGCTCGGTGGCAAAGGTTGCGATCGCAAGCCCAAACGCCACCAGGGCAAACGTGCTGGCCGCAGTCGTATCTCGCAAAATAAACAGGCGCAGCAGCAGCAGCCCAAACAGCGGCGCCTCAATGCCGTAAAACAGCCGCATCAGGAGTACGGGGTGTTTGCGCAGCCGCCATGCTCCCAGGGCCGTGCAAATTGGCGGCACCAGCAGAATTCCCACCAGACTCACCACAAAAGGAAAAGGAATGCTGCCGTCTACCATTGCCCGCAGAATTTCAAAGCCGGCTACGGGCAACAAACCAAAGTAGACCGCCAGCAAAAAGCAAATATTCCAGATCCAAAAAATCCCGGCGCAGAGCAGGTGGATGAAGGTCTTCATGGCGCGAGTCCATAGGAGTTAAGGGATGCTCCGCCAGTCTGAGGTGGTGCAAAGCGACTGGCCTCTAGAACAGCCCTGTTCCTATTGATACCCTACCGGGATTAAAGTTTCCGTAGTTAAGCGTCGGAAAAAGTCGGGTTTTCGGATGGGGGCACTGCTGAAATAGGCAATGACCAGCAACCCCAGTCCTGCGCGCGAACGAGTTTCAGTTTACAGACAACAGCTTTTGAAAGCCTCAAAACGTCTTCTTTCCCAGTTGGGTACCGTCTGCTCGAACAACGACATAGCTGTAATTGCGATCGGCTACCTGCCAATAGCGCTGCAGCCGACCATAGTCAAAGTTTTCGGGTACAACGATTTCGAAGTAGCCCCGTTCTGGGACCCAAGCAATCCACCAGCCAGCGTTTTCGTAGCCTACGGACTGCCAAAATCCTGACCTCACGGCCTGCTCAGCAGCGGCGGCAATTGGGAAATTCACCTGTCTCCAACTGGGCTGACCCGCGTTGCGCAGTTCGCTGAGGGGCAGATTTGTCGGTAGACTACGTCCCTGGCTGTTGTAGTACCAGCTAAACCGATCGCGCTCAGTCAGCAGGTTGTTGCGAGTGCAGCCATCATAGGCCGCTGAAACCAACCTGCCATCGCTGGCGATGACCCTGTAGGGCGACGGGCCAATGCCGCTGTAAGGGCCAAGGCCGCCCTCAGAAAACTTTTGCTCGTATTCTTCAGCCGTGAGATAAGTCTGAAAGTCAAACTGGATCAAGGCCTGGATCGCCTGGACTTTTTGCGGCCCGCTGAGAGTCTCAAACGCATCGGTGAGAAAAATGCGATCGCCCTCAATTCGGTCAAACACCTGGGCGCTGCCCCAAGCATGAGTTTGCTGGCTCTGAAGCTGCTGAAAATGCTCGCTCATGACCGGCGCGTACCACTCTACACTGCCTGGGTCGCCCGCACAGCCAGCCTCAGCGGGGGCGGCAGCTACCCAGCTAAGCAGCCCCACGCCCCACAATCCCACGGTCCATGACCATCGATGCGATCGCTTATTCACTGAGTTAGTTCATTGGTTTCAGTTGACGACCACTATCTTAGGATTTCGGTTTTACATCAGCCCGGCACTTATGCCACTTCGAGCTTTTATGAATAGTGCTCTGTCATGCTCCTACTAAGGGGCGGCAATTCGTAGGAGCTCCCTGTGGTTGAGGCTAGAGATTTAACTGGCCCATCAAATTTGCCGTGACACAGCACTAGGGAGAGGGGTTGGGGATGTAGCTTACTTTCCGAAGTGTGGGCAGGAGCCGGGAACTGCTGGACTAGGCAATGACAAACAGGCCCTCACCCTAGCCCTCTCCTTCAGGAGAGGGAATAAGAGCTCCCTTCTCCCTTGGGAGAAGGGTTGGGGATGAGGGCCTGCTTCCCAAAGAGTGGGCAAGGGAAAGGCTGATAATTTAGAGCTTACTCCTTGCGGCCAAGCTACGAGATCACTGATACCAGTGGTCAGGAGCTCGATCCGAGTACCGAGTCATCTCCCGCAGCTGATGGCACAGCTCCTCATTAATCCACTCGGGTCGATAGCGCCAGGCCCAGTTGTTCTCGGCTTGGCCGGGCGTGTTCATGCGAAACTCGCTGCCCAGGCCAAAGAGATCCTGCATCGGGATAATGGCGCGGTCGGCAATCGACATCATTGCCACCCGAATCAGATCCCAATGGACGCCGTCGGGGGAGAGACAGCCCAGGAACATTAGCACCCGGTTGCGCTCGTGCTCTTCTAGCTGGTTGAACCAGCCCACGGTGGTGTCGTTGTCGTGGGTACCGGTGTAGACGATGCAGTTGCGAGGGTAGTTGAAGGGCAGATAGAGGTTCTTGCTGTCAGAGCCAAAGGCAAACTGCAGGATTTTCATACCGGGGAAGTCGAACTGATCGCGCAGCTCTAGCACCTCCGGCGTAATCAGGCCCAGGTCCTCCGCCAAAATTGGCAGGCTGCCCAGCTCCTCTTTGACGACGTTGAAGAATTTCTCGCCGGGCGCTTCGATCCACTGGCCGTTCATGGCTGTGGTTTCCCCTTCGGCTACGGCCCAATAGGCCTGAAAGCCCCGGAAGTGGTCGATGCGAATCCAATCTACGTAGTCCAAAATAGCCCGGATGCGCTGCAGCCACCAATGAAAGTTGGTTTCCTCCAGCTTTTTCCAGTTGTAGGTGGGGTTGCCCCAGAGCTGGCCCGTGGTGCTGAAATAGTCGGGCGGTACCCCGGCCATTTCGGAGGGCATCAGCGTCTCGGGGTCGATCATAAAGTTCTCGGGGTTAGCCCAGACATCGACGCTGTCGTGAGCAACGTAGATAGGAATATCGCCGATAATCTGGATATTGCGCTCATTGGCGTACTGTTTCAAAGCAGTCCACTGGCGGTGGAACTCGAACTGCTTGTACTTGTAGTGGGAGATTTCCTTGGCTAGCTTGCCCTGCCACTCCTGAACAGCTTCGGGTTCACGGCGAGCAATGCTTTTGTCCCACTCAGACCAGCTCGCGCCGTCGTGAGCACTCTTAAGAGCCATGTAAAAAGCGTAGTCATCCAGCCAGAAAGCCTTCTGACAGAACTCTTCGTAGGCCTGCCGATCCTCTGGACCAGCCTGGGCATGAAAAGTCTCTGCCGCCTTGTCTAGCAGCTTTATCTTGACGGCGGCAACCTGATCGAAATCGACCCAATCCACCGAGAAGTCAGGCAGATTGTCGAGGTCAGACTGCTCTAGAAGATTGCGATCGCGCAGCTGCTCCAGACTGATGAGCAGCGGGTTGCCCGCTGTGGATGAATAGCACAGGTAGGGTGAATTTCCGTGGCCGGTTGGCCCTAGCGGCAGTACCTGCCAGAGCTGCTGGCCGGTCGTTTCCATGAAATCGACAAAGCGGTACGCCTCTGGGCCAAGATCGCCAATACCGTAACGACTCGGTAACGAAGTGGGATGAAGCAAAATGCCGCTGGTTCGAGAAGAAGCCATAAATTGCCCTAAACACACGCCCTGAACCGTCTCAACGACTGTAACACGGTGTTTTTGGGCCTGAGTGCTACTTGGGTTGGATTTTCATGTTTGCCTTTTGAAAGATAAATTATTGTGTCAACCAATTAAATTGGGGGATGCTCGTTTAGCTTGGGTTCCCCATTGGCTGCTTAGGGCATTTGAATCCATCCTTAAAACCTTCCTACGGAGTTTCCCGTGGCTCACCGCAACCCTGCTCCCACCGTCGATCTGATCATCGAGCTTGTCGATCGTCCTCACCGCCCCATTCTGCTCATTGAGCGGCACAACCCACCCCATGGTTGGGCACTGCCGGGGGGCTTTGTAGACTACGGCGAATCGGTTGAAACGGCGGCTCGCCGAGAAGCCCTGGAGGAGATTGGCCTAGCGGTTTCTCTTGTAGAACAGTTCTGCGTCTACTCCAATCCCAATCGCGACCCGCGCCAGCACACCCTGAGCCTTGTGTTTCTTGCCACGGCTGCAGGAGAGCCAGGGGCCGGAGACGACGCCAAAGACGTGGGTATCTTCAACGCCTGGGAGATCCCGGACAATCTTTGCTTTGACCACAACCGCATTTTGCAAGACTACTGGCGCTACCGGCACTACGGCATTCGGCCTCTGCTGGCAGACTAGCGAGGGACGTTTTGGCCGGGCATCTCGCCAGAAAAACGGAAAACCTCCGATCCTCAGCCCGCTCTAAGAGATAATCGTTCACGGCCATTCATTCACAGCACTTCCCATGACCCGTCAAGTCATTCGCACAGATAAGGCCCCCGCGCCTGTTGGCCCCTACAATCAGGCCATCGCCGCCAGCGGTCAGATGCTCTTTGTCGCCGGGCAAATTCCCCTCGATCCAGCTTCGGGGCAGATCGTGGGCGAGGGCGATGTAGCTGCCCAAACGGAGCAAGCGATCGCAAACCTCAGCGCTATCCTGGCCGCCGCTGGCACCACTCTGGAGAACGTGGTCAAGACCTCCGTATTTCTCAAGGACATGAACGATTTCACCGCTATGAATGCGGTCTACGCCAAGCACTTCGGCGATGAGTCTGCCCCGGCCCGCGCCTGCGTCGAAGTTGCCCGGTTGCCCAAAGACGTGCTGGTCGAAATCGAGTGCATTGCCGTTATCTAAGTCGGGCAGCTTAACGGGAAACGTAGACTCCCGAAAAGCGTCGTGGGCAGTTCGGTGGTCCAGATACTTAGCCGACGAGGCAAACTCTATAAACAACTGGACTCCCGAAAACAGAAGATCTAGAACGCTTCTACCCAGACTTAATGAACCAGCGCAGCAATGCCGATG
>DATNQE010000676.1:0-4943 GCA_036702895.1 Trichocoleus sp.
GTCTGCGTCTTCGCATCGACCAGGCCCAGGCCGGCGAGGAAGGGCTTTTGGGTGGCGGCCAAACGAGGTGCGATCGCCTGCAGATACACTTCGGTCTTGCCCGAGCCGGTGACGCCGTGCAGCAGCATGTGGGCATAGTGGGCCTGCTGCTCAATGGCATTAAGCGCCCGCTGCTGATCGGGAGTCAGGTGCTGGGGCTGGTCAGGAGCCAGAGATGGGTCGTTGGCGCGCCGTAGAACTTCGCGAGATTCAATCAGCACGTGTCCGGCGGCGGCCAGGCGCTTCAGAGTGGCGCTGGTGGTTTGGCAGAGCTGGAGAGCGTCATTAAGCCAAAGATCGCCGCCCTGGCGCTGCAGGAGGGCCAAAATTTCCCGCTGCCGAGCTGTCAGGTCAGTATCCCCAGGGGCAGGACTAGAAACTAGAGTAACGGCTTGCCGCTGTTTGGGGCGCGGTGATTGCGGAGGGGCCAGATAGCTCTCGGCCCAGCCTCGCTCTAGCAGGGGCTGTAGGGCACGGCGGTTGCTGCTGCTCAGCTTTTGCAGGTGCTGCCAGGTATAGTCGCCGTTGGGGGACTTTTGCAGATGAGCCAGCAGGTTGGCGGCGGCAGCCGGTAGAAGCGCGGCAGCGTCGGGCGGCAGGCGCTCAGGGCACAGACGAACACGGCGCTGAGAGCGGGCCAGCAACCCCGGCGGCAGGGCGGTGCGAATGACCTGCATCAGCGAAGTCTGATAATAGTGTGCGACTTGCTCCAGCAGCGTCCAGTAGGTCGGGGAGAAGAAGCGGCGGTTGAGGATGCCCTCCACCGGTCGGATCTGCTGAATGGCCACAGTGGCAGGCGGGTGGGCAGAAAGGCGCAGCGCGATCGCACCTACCTGCTGCGGCCCAAACGGCACGCTCAGAATGTCTCCCGGCTGCACGTCTAAGCTGGGCGGCACCTGGTAGGTGTAAAGCCCCTGGGCTCCCGGACAGTCCACCAGCACTTCGACCCACTGCTGAGGCTCAGCTGGAGGCGTGTTAGATGGGTAAGCGCCGGGATGGGTGCCCACTGTGTAAGGTTCTACTGGGTGCGCCTCTGCTGTAGGGGCAGGTCCTCCGTCGTCCAAAATCGTTTCCTTACGCCGCATCTTTATTAGTCTAGTGGTCCAGGAAGACGTTGAGAGGCCAGTCGCTAGGGGCGAAAAGCAACGTCCTGTGGATAAGCGGCGCAGAAGTCGGAGGACAAGCCGGAGAAAATAGGCCCGTTTTACTTCTTATCTATTAATATCTGCTTAACCTACAGCCAATTTTTTTTAGCTTGTTGCTACTGATAGCTGCTACACTACCGCTGTCTATTGATCCATCGTCTGTCGATCCATTGATCGCTCTATAGAAATGATCGATGTATTGGCATGGATCGATCGTTAAACAGAAATCAAGGGTCAGGGTGATCGCTACCAACCTGTGGCCAAACGATTAGCGACTTGTTATAACATTTAGCAGCTTGCTCCCATTAATTTGAATGAGCCAGGCTGCATGCCAAGTATGCTTCTTGAGCTTTTCTAGAGACTCATTGCTAAAGCGGATGAGGCTTAACATTTCCCTTAGATTTCTAGGTTAGACCTGAGCTTAGGGAAAAGGATTGCAGGAATGCCAGAGAAACTTTACATTGGGCAACAAAATCGTTCAAACTGCGGAGTGATGGCTCACGAATTGAATCAATAATCACGAATTTCTCAAAGGGGGTTGCTATAGTGAAGGCAATCCGTTATATGTGCTTACAACTTGTTCGGTATAATAACTCTCTCCTCCTATGGCTGCCGCTTTCAACCCCAGTTCAGAAAGTTCAATTGACTGGCCCGAGCTTAGTCAAGTCGAGTTGTCTGTCGTCTTGTCCGAAGCTGAAGCAAACTTTAATGAGGCCACCTTTGCTGAGGTTGATCAAGATGCTGAGCCTGGGGCGGCTCAGTGGGATGAGGACAAGGAAGTTCTTGCTAAGTTCTCCTCCTCTGATGAGTTAGCCAATATTGGGTTTACCGGCTATAGCAAGACCCTGACAGACGACGCAGTGGGCGCTTTCTTTAAGGAGATGGCCCGCTACCCTCTACTCAAGCCTGATGAAGAGATCGAGCTGGCTCGCCAGGTGCGCTTTCTCAGTCAGGTTGATGATCAGAAGGAGCGTCTTTATAAGGAGCTAGGGCGACTGCCGACCCGCTCTGAGCTGGCCGCCAAACTCAATATTAGTGAATCTCAGTTTAGTCAGAAGCTGCATCTGGGGCGCTCTGCTAAACGACGCATGATTCGCTCTAATCTGCGGCTGGTTGTCTCGATTGCTAAGCGCTATCTCAACCGGGGCGTACCTTTTCTGGATCTAATTCAGGAGGGGGCGTTGGGTCTTAATCGGGCAACTGAAAAGTTTGATCCCGACAAGGGCTACAAGTTTTCGACCTATGCTTACTGGTGGATTCATCAGGGCATTACCCGCACCATTGCCAACGATGCTCGCACCATTCGGCTGCCCATTCACATCGTTGAGAAGCTCAACAAGCTAAAGAAAGCTCATCGCGATCTGCGCCGCGAACTTCATCGTAATCCCAGCGAACAAGAGCTGGCCCAATCGCTCGATGTTACGGTTGATCAGCTGCGCAGTTTGCAGCAGGTGCGGCGGCGCTCGCTGTCGCTTAACCACCGAGTGGGCAAAGGGGAAGATACTGAGCTAATGGAGCTGTTAGAAGACAGCAATACTCAGTCCCCTGAATCCAAAATTAGCGAAACCATGATGCGGCAGGAAATCTCCAACGTGCTGGCAGAAGTGCTGACAGAGCGGGAGAAGGATATTATCACCCTGCGCTACGGTTTAGCTACTGGGGAGACTCACACCCTGGAAGAGGTTGGAGGCATGTTTAACCTGTCGCGAGAACGGGTGCGCCAGATTCAAACCAAGGCGATGCGAAAGCTGCGCCGGCCCCAGGTAGCAGCTCGGTTAAAGGGCTGGTTGAAGTAGATTAAAATCTCTGGGTCAAAAGTGACTGCGGCTAGCGTTTTACGGCGTCGGCCGCAGTCACTTTTGACCCGTCAAGGCTATTTTGTAGCGGCTAAAAGAATGCCGAAAAGAAGCGCTGTAGCACTCGGCAAAGAATTGGCTGTGTGGCTCAAGGCAATCCCTTAAAGTTCTGCTGTTGTTAGCTGTGGTTTGCGATCGCAAAGCCGGTCTGACTGCTTAAGTAGCGGTTCAGACATCTAAAGATGTTGAGATGTCCCTATGATGAGGTTGCTGTTAGGGGATATCTCTCATGGATTACAAGCAGGAACTCATCACCACCATTCACGATTTGGGGTGTGATCTTGGCCAGCTCGAAACCCGATTAACAGAGCTAAGCCAGACCCAGCCGACGGCCGTTCTAATTCCCTCGCTTTACGAGGAGCTAGAGCGCCCTGCTTTAACGCTGATCCGTGACAATTTGAGCCGGTGCGCCTTCGTTAACAACGTCATTATTTGCCTCTACGCTGAAACCTGGGAGCAATACGTTAAGGCGGTTGAGTTTTTTGAGCCACTGCCTCAGCCGACCTTTGTGCTGTGGGAAAATGGCCCTCGCATCACCGACATCCTGCAATCGCTGCAGGATCAGGGGCTGGATTTGCTGCAGTTTCGGGGTAAGGGCCGAGCCGTTTGGATGGGGCTAGGAGTCGCTACTTTGGACGCGGTTGCGATCGCGCTGCACGATGCCGACATCACCACCTACGACCACTCCTACCCGCTCAAGCTGCTCTACCCAATTCTGGAGCGTGAGTTCGGCATTGCCTTTAGCAAGGCCTATTATGCGCGCCTCAGTGAGTCGCCCCGCAGTATGCACGGTCGAGTCACCCGGCTCTTTGTCACGCCCCTAATTACCTCTCTAATGGAGCTGTTTGGCTACCGTGACTACCTGCGCTACTTAGATGCCTACCGCTACCCGCTCTCTGGAGAGTTTGCGCTGACCAGCGATTTGGCGCTGACCACCCGCATTCCGGCCAACTGGGGGTTGGAAGTGGGGCTGCTGGCCGAGGTGTATCGCAATGTGGCGCTAAAGCGGGTAGCTCAGGTGGATTTGGGCGTGTTTGAGCACAAGCACCAGAGCATCGGCACTGCGGTGGACAAGGGCCTGCAAAAGATGTGCCGCGACATTTTGCAGTCGATTTTGCGGACGCTGACCGAAACCGAGCAGGTGGTGATCGGCCCCGACCACATTCGAGCGCTGCGGGTGAAGTACCGTCGGGAAGCGCAAAATCTGGCCCGACAGTTTTTTGTTGATGCTCGCTTTAACAACCTGGAATACGACCGTCACGCGGAGGAGGTCACCCTGGAGTGCTTTGAGCGGGTGATTTTGCATGCCGGAGAGCAGTACCTGAGTGACCCTACCGGCACCCAAATCCCCGACTGGACCAGGGCGCTGGCGGTCATGCCTGACCTGCGAGAGCGGATTCAGGCGGCTGCGATCGCAGATATGGCCGATGCTCGCGCTGCCCGCACAGGCTCGCTCGAGGCGGCATCGGAGTTAACCTCCGCAGCGCACTAGAAGATGCTTGATTAGGAGGCCGTCTCCATGCGGTTTTTGCTGCGCAGGGTGACGTTGACGCCTTCGCTAGACTGCTCAATGACTAGCAGCGGCGTCGGCTTGGCCTTTTGATCCCAGTGCATATAGGCAATGCGGCCCTGAATGGTGGGTTGCCAAGTTTGGTTCTCACCTTCAGGGCCGAGGAAAGTTTCAACACATTCGATCAGCTGGCTGATAGTGGCGGATGTTGCCTGGGTGGGCAGTTTGGCGAGCCGGATCTGAATGCGGAAAAGAATCCGTTTTTTGGCCCCAGGCTGATCGTTGAGGGCGTACTCTACGTCAAAAATTTCATCGACAGCGCGGGGTTTGCTGGCAATGCCAATCAGCCCTGCTTCTGCTTGCTGGGGGCGCAGGGCAACGCTGATTTTCTGT
>DATNQE010000690.1:0-3619 GCA_036702895.1 Trichocoleus sp.
GGTCTTGGCTGCCGTTTTTTAGCAGCTAGACCGCTCCTCCAGAGAATTAGCGGCGCTTTATCTACCTACTAGTAGATAGATAAAACGCCGCTAATTCGCTGGAGGAGCGGTCTAGCCGTTAAAAAGCGGCAGCCAAGACCCAATAGCCCTTATAAGGCTGTCTTTTGCTCCTGCTCTCTAGCTCTTCTGCTCTCCCGCTCTTTGCCCCCGCATTCCCCCACGCACCCGGCTCAGCAGCGCCACACTTAAAGTGACGATGAGAACGCCGACGATTTGCCGACCGCCCAACGTTTCCTGGATCGCTAGCCACGCCAACACCACCGTCAGCGCCGGATTGGTCGAAGCCACCATTGAAGCGGTTGTGGCCCCGACAATGCGAATGCCGATGTTGTTAAGCAAGTGGCCTGACAGGGTGACAAGGCCCGAGAGCAGGCTACCGATCCATAGCGGCGTCCACGGTAAACCGTCCAAATGCCCGTGCCACACGAGCAGGCTGAGGGCTGAAAGCAGCAGCGTGATGGCAAAGCTCACCCAGGTAAAGGGCACTGGATGAATACGCTCAAAGCTTCTTTGGGCATTGACCGAGTACAGCGCGTAAACCACGCCCGAGGCCAATGCTAGGCTCACTCCAAAAAGGCTGCTCTGGCTCAGGCTAAAGGTGCCCTGGGGCAGAGTCAGCACGCCGCCGACAAAAATGAGCCCCATGACCAGCCAGAGCAGCGCGGTCGGACGGCTGCCAAAAAGCCGCCACGAAAATAGGGCGGTAAACACGGGGTAGCTAAAAAACAAGGTCAGCGCGATGCCCGTGGGAATCAGACCGATTGCCAGGTACAGCAGAGCCAAATAGAGAAACATGAGGATGCCGCCTGCGATCGCAAGTCCCAAGTCCCGCCGCCGCTCTGAGCGCCCCAACTGGTGCAGGTCCTTCCACATAGCTGGGTAGATAGCTGGGGCCAGCACCGCCATCAGCGGCACCACTAGTACAGTGCGCATGGCCAGCAGCAGGAACGAATTGGCCATCGTCGGCTCGACAAAGCCCCCTGTTTGCAGCAGCCCAAACACGGGGTGGGAGCTAAACAACACCCGCACAATCACGTTTTGGAAGCAAAAGAAAACCGCTGCCAGCAGCACCCATACAAAGCCAACCAACTGCCAACCCCGATACCCAACCCGTCTAGCTTACTGAGCCCTATTGCCAACCGACAAACGAGCAGTCAGCGAACTTGAAGGTTGAGTGAATTTCGTAATTTAGAAGAACTTACGGGCAGGCGGAGCCGTCTCTACAGTAGCTATAACGATCTTCAAGCGCTGCCAAACTCTATGACAGGCACTCCCGAACCCCAACCCAAGTCTCTCAAAAATCTTCTGTTTAGCGGCATAGTTGGGGCAACGGCCCTGGCCGGAACGACGGCTATTCCCATCCTTGTTCAGCAGTTTCTGGGCACCCCTGCGCCTAATACAGTGCCTGCGCAAACGCTGGAAGCCCCTGCGTCGGTAACTTCTCAAACGGTGGCACCGAATGACTTGCCCCAAGCCAGCGGCGACGATGTTGACGACGATACCGAGGGCAAAGGTAAAGGCAAAAAGAAACGAGATTAAACTTGCCGAGTTGAGCGCAACTTAATAGCTGGCTCGCCTGATCGCCCACTTCCCTGCGGTGTAGTGAAAGCAATGGACGGTTTGGGCAACTGACCCCATTTTGGCGCTGAACTGGGGCGTTGACGAGGCTGGCTGCTAGGCCGCAGATGTCGCAGCATTAATCTGTTACAGCTTTTCAGAGCAGCTTTCGATACCATGCAGGTTATACGGGGTGTCCTATTGCGCAAGCGGCTCTACACAACCGTATGCCATCTTGAGCAAACAACCTGGTGGAGCACCATGAGACCCTGAGTAAAAGCCAGAGCAGGTTTTTGCATCGCCAATTGCTGGGGCGTTACGCAGTTAGGAATTCTGTCTCAGCAAAAGATTCTGCGGTCAATGGTTTATCGACATGACCGGGTTGAACCCTTCACCCCCAATACCTAGGGGAGACACGTCATGGACTCTGAAAAGTTTCGTCGCCAGCTGCGCCAAGAGGCGGAGCAGTGGTGGCACGACGGTTGGATTGATAACGCGCTCTACGAGAAGCTGGCCCAGCGCTACCAGTTCCCGTCGCTAGAAAGCGACGCTAAGAGCCGCTTTGTAGTCATTCTAATGGGGCTAGGAGGCATCCTCCTGGGCCTGGGCCTGATTACCTACGTGGCGGCCAACTGGCAGGGCTGGCCTCGCGAGTTTCGCACTCTGCTGCTGTTTACCCTGTTCGTGGCGGTCAATGCAGCCGGATTTTACCTGTGGCGGCGATCTCCTAGTCGAGGCGGCCAGCGCCTGGGCCACGGCCTGCTGCTGCTGGGAGCGTTGACCCTGGGCGCTAATTTGGGGCTGACTTCCCAAATGTTTCATCAGAGCGGCAATCTCTACGAGCTATATCTGGTGTGGAGCTTGGGTGTGCTGGTCATGGCCTATGGCTTAAAGCTAGCTTCCTTGGGCATTTTGTCGCTGATTTTGATGGTAATTGGCTACTTTCTCGGCGTCGGCGACTGGTTTTCGGGGTCAGCTTTGAGCTGGCGAGTGCTGATTGAACACATGCCGCTGGTGATTGCGGGGCTGTTTCTGCCGCTGGCCTACCGCTGCCAGTCTCGGGCTTTGTTTGGTCTAGCCGCTATTGGAGTGGTGATATCGCTCCAGGGCAACTTGGGGCTGCTGCTGTCGGCCGATTCACCCGGGTGGCTACTTGCGATCGCAATCGCCCTGCCTCCCGCGCTGCTGTGGAGCTTCACTGACCGCTTCTGGCAGTGGCGGCCCAGCCCAGCGGCGGTAGCCAACAAACCCAACCAGCTGTTCCCAAGGCCTGCCAAATCCCCGCTACCCTTCGAGGCCATTAGCCGGGTGCTGGCTGTCACGCTGCTGACGTTGGTGCTCTATGTTTTGTCCTTCCACTGGTTTTGGCAGGACCGCTGGTTTAACTTTTCCAGCAGCCCCATGAGCTCGACTACGCCCCTGTTTCTGAGCGTAGGAGTATTGGGTTTGATCGCCCTCTGGGGCTGGGCCCGGTTGAGTCATCAGGGTTGGAGCAGCGGTTTCCGGCTGCCCGAAAACGCCATTAACAGCGGTGCGATCGCGGCCTGCATCCTTCTGCAAACCGGCATTGTTGTGTGGCATGAGCAGGTGACGCTGCCTATTCTGGGGCCGCTGATCGTCAACGGGCTGCTCTTTGTTCTGTCGCTAGCTTTGGTCCGAGATGGGCTCGCCCTCAGCCAGCGCGGCATGTTTTGGGGCGGTATGCTCACCCTGGTGCTGAGCATCATGAGCCGCACCCTGGAGTACAACACCGACCTACTGATCAAGGCGCTGGCCTTTGCCCTCTGCGGCGCGGGCATTATCATCGCCGGGCTCTGGTTTGAGCGCCACGTCAAACCCAATCACCCGCTACCGGAGAAATCCTGATGTCCACTCCTGATCCTCTCAACCTGCCCCAGTCTGATCCCCAACTGGGTCCTCAAACAGCGCCGTCACGGCTGCCGCAGCTGGCCAAAACGCCGGTTCCTCGGACAGTTCCCGCCTGGCGCTTTTGGACACCCCT
>DATNQE010000707.1:0-4802 GCA_036702895.1 Trichocoleus sp.
AAATCGCTTCAGAATTGCTGCGAGGGTTATGCCACTGGGGCTGCTGCTTCCTGCTCCTTGCGGGTGAATACCGCTGGTTCAGGCATATCGGGGTGCATGTAGGCTACAGCCATATCCTCTGAGTTGTAGGCCCAGCCAATGCGCCCATGGCGGTCGAGCACAATGCAGCCTGCCTCTCCCGACACCCGCTGCTTGAGCAGCTCAATGACGTTTCGGGCGGCCTCTTCGGGATGGCAAGTTGCCTTGCCGTCAGCGCTAACCTGCCCATCTGAGAGAAAGTCCACCGCTGTTTTGGCCAGCACTATCGGAATCACCGATTCACCATCGCCTGTGGTGGAGCAAGCGCCTCGGCTGTCGGCATAGAGACCGCAGCCCACGAGAGCCGTGTCGCCGACCCGTCCTGGCGGCTGTTTTTCAAGGCCGCCGGTAGAGGTTCCAGCTGCTAAGTTACCCTGCTGGTCAAGGGCAACACAGCCCACGGTCGCCGGACGGTCCTCGGGCAGACCCTCCTTTTTCCACGCCTGCCGCTGCTCCTCGGTGACCAGGCTCCCCGGGTCGCAAATCTCGCAGTCGTGCTCCAGAGCGAAGCGTTCGGCCCCCTCGGCCACCAGTAGATGAGGCTTGTCTTCCAGAATCTTGCGAGCGACCGAAATAGGATGGGGCAGCCGCTGTGTTGCCGCTACGCCACCCCAGCGCAGCCGGTCGCTCTCCATCATGGCCGCATCGAGAAAGACCTGTCCCTCCACGTCCAGCGTTGCACCGATGCTGGCGTTGAAGGTGGGATCATCTTCCAGTACTCGAATGGCGGCTTCTACTGCGTCTTTGGCGCTGCCGCCTCTCTGTAAAATTTCCCAGCCGGCGTTGACCGCAGCCAAACACCCTTCTGTGTTGGCTTTGGCTTTATCTTCAGCGATTGTTTTGGCCCCACCATGAATGATAATTGCAGGTTTAACAGTGCTCATTGTTGCTATCTCGCGGGTGGTTAGTGAGTTTCAGCTGGCTTTCATGTAGCACGGTACACAATCGCAGTTTTATGGAACGTCTGCCTTGGGAATAACGCCTGTGCTTCTCAAGAGTGAGGTTTGCTGGTTTGCTGGGCCGTTTATGACGCTGAAACTGCCAGGAGTGGGTGCAATTGTCGGGCGGTAGAAAGATTAGAAGTGTCAAAACACAGTTCACTGAAACTGCTCTATAAAAGGGCAGAGGTAAAGAGACTGCCCGAGGCTTTGATGAATCAAGAGCGTGAGAGCTTAAAGCCGATTGAGGGAGCCAACCGGGCGCTCCGTCGTCGGCTAACACTAAAAGGTGAATTTGCCCTTGCGATGGCACCTACCGCCGTCGTTCTAGGCGTTTTGGCCCTGGTAGAAGCCTTGAGCCAGCAGCGCCTGCTTTTTGCCTCCCTGGCTTCTAGCGCTTTCCTGATTTACCTAGATCCGCAGCATGGAACCAATTCAGTTCGTACGCTGCTTGTCGCTCAGCTTTTGGCGGCGGGCCTGGGGTTTGCAACCTTCATGCTGTTGGGCTCTGGCTATTTATCCGGCGGGACAGCAATGGTTTTAACCATTGTGCTGATGATTTTGCTAGATGTTGTCCATCCGCCTGCGGTTGCAACCTCCCTTAGCTTTGCGTTGCGAGCTGAGAACGCAAACAATCTGGTGCTGTTTGGCCTGGCAGTTGGAATCACCGCCACGCTCGTTCTGCTGGAAAAGCTGTCGCTGTGGGTTCTAGCTCGCCACGTCGGACAGCAAAGGCCTACCCGTTAGCAGTGGTTCCTGTATGTCTTAACGCCCATCTCTCCCCTTCTAAAGAGGGAGTAACCCTCCAGTTGAAAGATAAGCCTCTTTCATGCATTTCCCAGAATAAAGGCGGAGCTAATACAACGACCTACCGCTAGTTACTAACACAGCCTGTGAACTACCCCAGTGCCAATGAGGTAAATGTCGCCCTGCTTGTCATGGGCGTCTTAGTGACTACGTTGGGCCTGTTTTCAGCATTTCTTAAAGCGCAACTGCTGCTCACAGAGCCGATCGCTGCATTGGGCGTTGGGGTATTGCTTGGCCCAGCTGTGTTGAACTGGGTTGACCTTACCCATTGGGGCAACCCAGACGGCATTTTAGAGCAGGGAGCACGGGGTGCGATCGCAATTCAGCTGATGGCCCTTGCCCTGGAAAGGGGTGGGGCTTGCGATCTCAATTCTGGCGTTTCGGCGCATTCTGGCTGTGCTGCTGGCGAGGTCGCTGTTGGACCTTTGCGATCGCTCAAAGATGCTCTCTTTATCGGCTGGTTTGGGCCGATTTTAGAAGTAGAAACAATTATCGGGTTCTACTCTGGCTTGCTTGACTTCACGCCGCCAGGCTGTAGATACATAACTCTCGTAATTAAGATCTAGCGCTTCGGCAATGTCTTTGACAGCATCCCCAAGGGTTTCCCTGAAGTACTCATGTGGCAACGGTGTCATCACTTCCAAGGCGCCTTGGCCATAGGCAATGCGGATACCCTGATGTTCCCCCAATTCCTCCAGAATGGCCTCAGCTCGGCCCAGTTCACATTGTGCAGCAGCAGGCATTGGCCTGGCGGGGCCTCTAGCTGTCGAAGCTGCAGCGTCACCATCGCGATACTCCCAACCTCAGGAAGGCGTATGCCCCAATATTCAGGCCATTCACAGAGTGAGCCTTGGGAAAGGAAGCTTATGCGGATCTTCCGCTTGAGCCTAGGTCTACCGCAGAAGATCCGCTTGACAGAAAACCAAGAAAGCCCTGTCTCCGCCCAAATTCAACTCATTTGTTAAGAAGGCTTGAAACCCTAATTTCTTCGTGTTAAAACGGCTGAAACCCTGATTCTTTCGTAGAGCTATGAACAAAGCAGAATTGGTTGATAAGGTTGCTGAAAAGGCCAACGTGACCAAGAAGGAAGCGGACGCCCTGATCAATGCCATCACGGAGTCTGTGATGGAAGCTGTGGCCGCTGGCGAGAAAGTGACTCTGGTGGGCTTTGGCACATTCGAGCCGCGCTCTCGCGCCGAGCGGGAAGGCCGCAACCCCAAAACGGGTGAAACCATGAAGATTCCGGCCAGCACTGTACCTGCATTCAGCGCTGGAAAACTCTTCAAAGAGAAAGTGAGCGGCTAAAGCCGTCTGTCGGGCGTGCCCGATTGGCTGACAAAACCTATACCCAGTTCTGCTGAAAGCCCTTTCCCTCCCTCAAGGGGAAGGGGAACCGGAACAGTGGAGATCCGGCTCCCCGCTCTTTGAGAAGCAGGCTATGCCTTCTAGGAGAGGGGTTGGGGAGTAGCTTGATTCCCGAAGGGCGGGCTAAAAACTTTTGTCAGTCAACCAGAGGGCGCGTTGTTGCCTTTGGCACAGGCCATCCCTCATCCCAAGCGCCTACTTCTTAACAAGTCTGTCGCGCTATAGGCTAATGCGCCTCTACTAAAGAGCGCTTTCAGCCTGCTGAGGGGAATTTAAGCTAGAACAGCTCTGCTCACCTAATCAAAGGGGCTCTACGCATTATCCGTAGAGCCCCTTTTTAACAACAAGCTTATTTATGACTTAGAGCTGTCTAGAGAGCCCTCATCCCACCCGTGCTCAAGGGACTGTAGGAGTAGCCACAGCCCTCGCCTTCTGGCTTCTTCGAGGGTAAGCTCCGGCATGGCTTCCTGAATTTTTTGAGTAATCTTTCCTTCCTTAACAGACTTAAATCTGCTTTTAGGGCGCTGCCGACGCTGCTCTTCGAGCATCTTTTGAATGCGCTCCTCCAGGATTTGCTCATCCGGAGTCTCGTCTGGTGTGGAGTGGTTCATAGATTTCGAGACCTAAGTGGGAACAGAGGTAGTTGTTGAGCGTTGCGATCGCTTGATTAACTAAGGCGAATATTTTGAAAGGTTCCCCATTAGCTGAGAGTTTCAACAGCTAGGGCCGCTCCGTTTTTGGGCTGCTGTAGTTTAGCATCCTCCAATGGGCTGAATTCCTTGTGGGTGCTCAAAACACCGCAAGAGCTCAATGGTTTACGATTTTGGAGTGGACCCTACTGCTACCGCTGAGCCGACATGACCCTCGCACCCACCTCCGTCACGCCCTTAAGCTGGGCAGAGCTTGAAGCGCTCGATACCTTTGAGCTCGATACCGTCAACGGTCCTACTAACCCTCAGGCTCGACTGCGCCTGTTTGGCCGAGCCGAGTCGGAGGTAAGGGTTACCCTTTACCGTGACCACCATGCCTGGTGCCCCTACTGTCAAAAGGTTTGGCTGTGGCTAGAGGAAAAGCAGATTCCCTACCGCATCGAAAAAGTCACCATGTTTTGCTACGGCCAGAAGGAGGGCTGGTACAAGCGCAAGGTGCCTTCGGGAATGCTGCCCGCTCTGGAGCTGGACGGTCGCCTGATTACCGAAAGTGACGAAATTTTGCTGGCGCTGGAGCAAGCCTTTGGGCCGCTGACTCTGGGCATGACCGATCCGCGAGTAGTGCCGCTGCGGCAGCTCGAGCGACTGCTCTTTAGGGCCTGGTGCACCTGGCTGTGCTACCCCACTCGATCTGCCCGGGAAGACCAGCACCACCGCGACTTATTTGTAGAGGTGGTCGCCCGAGTTGAGGAAGCCTTAGGCCGTACTTCCGGGCCGTATTTTCTAGAAGAGTTCAGCACCGCCGATGTAATTTTTACCCCCTACGTCGAGCGCATGAGCGCCAGTCTTTACTACTACAAGGGCTATTCCTTGCGGGAGGAGAATCCGCGGCTTTTGGCCTGGTTTGATGCGATGGAGACTCGCTCCACCTACCGCGGCACCCAGAGCGACTTTCACACCCACA
>DATNQE010000715.1:0-4765 GCA_036702895.1 Trichocoleus sp.
CCATTGGTTGGGTCACCTTCTACTGGCACTGGAAACACCTGAGCCTGTGGTCTGGTAACCTGGCCCAGTTCAACGAAAACTCCAATTACCTGATGGGCTGGCTGCGGGACTACTTGTGGCTCAACTCCTCTCAGCTGATTAACGGCTACAACCCCTACGGCATGAACTACCTGGCCGTCTGGTCTTGGATGTTCCTCTTCGGGCACCTGGTCTGGGCAACCGGCTTCATGTTCCTGATCTCCTGGCGGGGTTACTGGCAAGAGCTGATCGAGACCATCGTTTGGGCGCACGAGCGCACTCCTCTGGCCAACCTGGTTCGCTGGAAGGACAAGCCCGTTGCTCTGTCCATCGTTCAGGCTCGTTTGGTGGGTCTAGCTCACTTTACTGTGGGTTACATCCTCACCTACGCCGCCTTCCTGATTGCCTCAACCTCAAGCCGCTTCGGCTAAGGCTAGGCTGTTAGGTAAATAGCAAAGTGCCTTAGAGCAATGCTCTAAGGCACTTTTGTTTTATGGCTAAAGATTTTGTGCGGAATCAGCAAACTTTAAACTGAGCGCTTTGTGCTTCTCAGCCACGAAAACACATCGTCTACTGTCAGCGCCAAATCCACTGTTGCTAAGGTAGGTAGCACTTCATTTCCGGTGAATTCAATGGGCAACTGCCCCGGCTGAAAAACCAAAATAATCCGCTCGTCGGGGTCAATCAGCCAGCCTAGCCGCGCTCCGTATTTGAGGCAGTGGAGGATGTTGCGAATAACCTTGGTTGCTTTTTGCTCAGGGGAAAGTATTTCAACTGTCCAATCTGGGCAAAGAGCAAAAGCGTTCTCGACCTCACCATTCGGGTCAAAGGGGATTCTCTCCCAAAGAAAAACGCTGGCGTCTGGAACAATAGAGCGACCACCAAACGTGCAGCGCAACTCAGGAAAAGCCATTGCCAAACCAGCCTCCTCCGCTGCTGCATTGACTGCTTCACAGAATTTGAGCTGTAAACGGGAATGTTTGCCTTGCGGCATTGGTTTCTGCTCAATTCGGCCGTTAACAAACTCGCTGGCGGGTTTTGTCTCTGGCAGCGTGAGAAATTCTGCCAGGGTAAGCGTTGGGGCATCGGCAACGTTAGCCATATCTATGGTGCCTGCTGCGGAAGGACCTACAGCATCATGATGGCATAGGGGCCTTGTGTGGTATGAATCCCCATAGTATTGACTTTGAGGATTTGTTCCTTATTGCTAAGGCTTTGTCATTCTGGTGACGGAAGGGGCGGACTGGGCGGCTTGCTACGGTTGAGACAGGTCATCAGACCGCTGTGTAGCGAGAAGGACTTGTCCTATGAACGCAAACGACGACACCCGAAAGAAAGGCACTCACGATAACCACAATCCTGATAGCAACCCTGACCCGCTGACGGGACAACCGGGCTCCCATCCCTTGGGCACTGGGGTTGGAGCAGCTGGTGTCGGTACCATAGCAACCGCAGTGGGCGGCGCAGTAGGTGGTCCTGTGGGTGCGGTAGTAGGGGCTGCGGTCGGCGCAGTCGCTGGCGGCTTGGTGGGTAAGCGGGCGGCTGAAGCGATTGACCCGACGGTTGAAAACGAGTACTGGCGCAGTAATTACCACTCCCGCCCTTACTACGAAGCGGGCCGTTCCTATGAGGACTACGAGCCCGCCTACCGTACAGGCTATGAGGGCTATTCTGCCTACTCGGGCCGCTCTTACCAAGAGGTTGAACTCGACCTGCAGCGCAACTACGAGCGCGATCGGGGTGGTGCTGGTCTAGCTTGGGAAAAGGCGAAGCACGCTACCCGGGATGCCTGGGATCGGGTAGAGCGAGCAGTCCCCGGTGATGCTGACCACGACGGCAAGTAGGCTTTGAGCGTTAGGTCGGCTATGGGCTCCTCAACTTTGCTGGGGAGCCCTATTGTGGTGATAAGTAAACGGGCCAACGGCAGCAGAGAGCAATGCCTACGATGAAGGATGTTGCAAAATTGCCCCTTTGAAGCCCCAATTAAAATACTGGGTAGGCACTGCCCACCTTACGTCGGGGATGGATCTCTGTGCAATCGACTGTATTACCCCAATCCTTTGAAGAGCGCCTCGATCAGGCTCCGCTGACGCGAGTGATGTGGCTGCTGTGGGCGCTCTCTGCTGGGCTGATTGCGCTCGATGGCTTCGACTTTTTCATCATTGGCGTGGCGCTGCCGTTTCTGCAGCGGGACTTTGATCTGGGAGCGGGGCAAGTGGGCGCGATCGCAACTGCTGCCATTGCCGGTTCCCTGGTTGGTTCGCTCACCCTGGGGCCAATTACCGACAAGGTAGGTCGTCAGCGAATGCTGCTGGTGGACATTGGCCTGTTTGTGGTTTCGACGCTGGGCACAGCCCTAGCCTGGAATGCGTTGTCTCTAATCGCCTTTCGCTTTTTGGTAGGCGTGGCGATTGGAGCCGACTACCCCATCAGCGTGGCCTACATCACGGAGAATGTGCCGTCGCGGCTGCGGGGACGGATGGTGATTGGGGCATTTACTTTCCAAGCGGTGGGGGCAATGCTGGGGGCGCTGGCAGGCCTGGGAATTCTCCATTTATTTCAGGTGTTTTACCCAGACTCGCTGGATGTGGTGGTGCAGTATAGCTGGCGCTGGATGCTGGGGGTGGGGCTGGTGCTTGCGATCGCAGTCGGCCTGCTGCGCCTCACCTTCCTGCTGGAAAGCCCCCGCTACCACATTGCTCGCGGTGAGTATGACGAGGCGTCCAAGGCGGCTTCGCTGCTGCTGGATGAGCCCCTGACGCTGACCCCAGAGACGGATCCGCCACAGCGAGAGCCCGCATTGCCCTACAGCGCTTTGTTCTCACCGCGCTACCGCCGCAACCTGGAACTGGCAGCAGTGCCCTGGTTCTTACAGGATATTGCCACCTACGGCATTGGCATTTTTACCCCAACCATTTTGGCAGCGCTGGCGTTTGCGGGAGAAACAGACTTTTTGACCAGGGCGATTGCCTCTGCTCGGGGTTCGGCCCTGGTAGATCTATTTTTAATTGCCGGATTTTTGATTGCGGTGGCGCTGGTGGAGCGCTTGGGCCGGATTCGGCTGCAGGTCGTGGGTTTTGTGGGCATGGCAGTCGGGCTAGGACTGCTAGCAACGGCAGATGGTTTGGCAGCGGGAAGCAGCGCCCGGCTGGCCCTGGTGTTTGCCGGATTCCTGGTATTTAACCTGATGATGAACGCGGGGCCAAACGCTACGACGTTTTTGCTGTCGGGAGAAGTGTTTCCGACGGCAATTCGGGCGAGTGGGGCGGGGTTGGCGGCTGCGATCGCAAAAGCTGGAGCGGTGTTAGGCACCTTTGGTCTGCCCATCTTAGAGCGCTCGCTAGGCGTTCCGCTGCTATTGGTAGGACTGGCCTTGATCTGCCTGGTGGCGGCGATTTTGACCTACATTCTCCGAGTCGAAACGACTGGGCTCTCCCTAGAGGCCGTCGGAGCGTCTGCCGAGGCGAACCGCCACGACGTGGTTAAATGACAGGGAGCGGGTGAATACATGTGCAGGTATGACTACAGAGAATCCTGGGTCCAGACCGCTGAATGTGCAGGCCCAGCTGGCCAAAGAACGCAATCGGGCTGCTGCTGAACGGACTTTGATGGCCTGGATTCGCACTTGTCTAACGCTGATTAGCTTTGGCTTTGGTATTGATACAATCGTCAGCGCTATTCTCCGAATAGAAGGGCTTGGCCAGGTCGATCCGGTGCGGCTGTCGCGACTCTTGGGGTTGGCGTTTGTCGGGTTGGGTACCTATGCTATGTTGAGCGCTGCCCTGGAGCATCAGCAGGAACTACGCCATATTCAGCGGGAGGAGGAGTATCTGTATCGACCTCGCCCTTCACTGGGGTTGAAAGTTGCGATCGCGCTGATTGTCATTGGGGTCATTGCCTTTGGCGGTATTGCCTGGCAGGCCTTTACCCGCTTAATTACTTGAGGGCGGCTATGACCCAAGACCGACCCGGCTTAACTAGCTCAGGTTCAGATCCGCTAAACTCAATTCCAATCAATGAGGTCAACGAACTGGCTAAAGAGCGCACTCGCCTGGCCGCTGAACGCACGCTGCTGTCTTGGGTGCAAAACTCCTTGCTGCTGATAGGCTCAGGCATTGCGATCGACCGCATCGCCCGTAACGTAAGTCGGGCGTTTCCTGCTGATCAAGCCTATGCGAGTCAGACGTTGGCTTCTGGCATCAGTTTGGGAGCGTTAGCTGTTGGCATAGGTCTGCTTGTTCTGGCGGCTCTTGAGTATCCTGTGAAGCTGCGGGCTATGGAAACAGCTGCGGCTCCGCTCGATCTTCTCCAGGTCAATCTAGCCGTAGCTATTCTGGCGGTACTCGCTTTCGGCCTGCTCGCCCTGCTGCTCATCACCCTGGCCCCTGCTAGCTAGCTGCGGCTTACAAGGGGCTGTTTGTATCTATAGCAATAGCCATTGGAATGAGGACGAAGTGCGGAGGGGAGCCCTTGGCTGGGGGCAAAGCGCCACACGCCCAATATCAAATGTCCCAAGCGATGGGGCAACAGCTACAGATCACCAGCCGAACGGCTTACTTTTGACTGCAAAGGTTTCTTGCCTTTACATCCTCCTTAAGATAGATTTAACCGTGCTCTGGGGTACTCTAGCTAAGCAACCGCTTAGATGGGAGGAACCTCTGTGCGGCTCTCCAAACTCCTGGCTTTTTGCCTACTGGCCCTGCTCTCAAGCCATACAGTCTGGTTGTTTAATCCCAACTCCCCTGCC
>DATNQE010000716.1:0-2642 GCA_036702895.1 Trichocoleus sp.
CCCGCAGCAGTTTGCCCGCCGCTAGGGAGGTCTTGACGACCTTGCCCACCAGATTGTAGGCCTCTCGGAAGGGAACGCCTTTAGTGGCTAAATAATCAGCGACATCGGTAGCGTTGGAGAAATCTTCGTTTACCGCCTGTGTCAGACGGTTGGGGCGAAAGTGAATGCCCTCCTGCAGCAGCACCGTCATCGCCTCCAGGCAGCCCTGCACAGTTTTGACGCTGTCAAAAATGGCTTCCTTGTCCTCCTGCAGGTCCTTGTTATAAGCCAGGGGCAGGCCCTTCATAATCACCAGCAGCGCCTGCAGATGGCCAAATACGCGGCCTGTCTTGCCCCGAACCAGCTCAGGCACATCAGGATTTTTCTTCTGAGGCATGATGCTAGAGCCCGTGGAGCAGCTGTCGTTGAGGGTGACAAAACCGAACTCCTCCGAGGCCCAGAGAATAATTTCCTCTGACAGCCGCGACAGGTGCACCATAATCAGGCTGGCAGCACAGGCAAACTCGATAGCAAAGTCGCGATCGCTCACCCCGTCTAGGCTGTTGCTATAAACCGCATCAAACCCTAGCAGCTCAGCCGTGTAGTGGCGGTCAATCGGAAAGGTGGTGCCGGCTAGGGCTCCGCAGCCCAAGGGCGAAATGTTGACTCGGCGGCTGACATCTGCCAATCGCTCCCAATCCCGCTGGGCCATTTCAAAATAAGCCAGCAGATGGTGGGCCAGGCTGAGGGGCTGGGCTCTCTGCAGGTGCGTGTAGCCAGGAATCAGCGTTTCTACATTGCTCTCGGCCAGGGTCAGCAGGGTCAGCTGAAACGCCCGCAGCTGCTCTTGAATAGTTTCGATTTGCGATCGCAAATACAGCCGCGTGTCGGTACCTACCTGGTCATTGCGGGAGCGGGCCGTGTGCAGCTTCTTGCCCACATCTCCCACAATTTGCGTGAGCCGCCGCTCCACGGCAAAATGTACATCCTCATCCTCAATGCCGGGCTTAAGCTCCCCTCGGCGATACTCCTGGCGGATTTGCTCCAGCCCGTTGACCAGCTGCTCACCTTCCTCGGGGCTAATGATGCCGGTTTTGGCCAGCATTTTAGCGTGAGCCTGAGAGCCGGTCAGGTCGTACTCAATCAGCTCGATGTCAAAACCAATGCTGGCGTTAAAGGCTGCGATCGCAGGGTGCAGCGCGGTCTCAAACCGCTGGCTCCAGGTTTGAGTAGGGGACGTTTCCAAGGGGGTTGCTCCAGGTCAAAGAAAATAAAGACAACGAGCCAGCCAAGAGATCGCTGGCGCCAGGGCTAGCCTAAAAAAGCGGCCAGGGTAAAACCGATTATCTATTCACGTTAGTAGGGCGTTAGTAGGTTGTTAGGCCCCGAATCAGATAGCCCAATACCAGGCCAATGATCAGCGCCCAGATCTGACCTGACTGAACAAACGTATTCCAGGCGTTGCCCATGTCTCCCAAAACGTCCTGGTCAAACTGCTGGGCCAAAATAGGCTGGGTTGAGAGCACCTCTTTCACTTCCCACGACGACAGGCCAGGGGCAGAAGCCAGTAGCCAGCTATCCGCCTCGCCCGTTAACGCAAAGTTTAGAGGCAGGTCGGAGTTATCTTCAGCCGTCCAGGGACGCACAACGCTGTGCAGTACGGTCTCCAGCGCGCTGTCTGTCAAGGCTCCGTTTTGCCCAACCAACTCCCCAAGAAACTCCATACGTGTACAGCCTTTGCGAATTCACCCCAAAACTATACACCAGCCTCTGGCGGCCGGATCCACGTAACCTCAGGCTTGTAGGAGAAGCTCAGCTAAAAAGATGGAGCTGGAGTTCTGGCTTGACCCGCATTACCACCAGCGTCATGTCGTCATCATTGCGGGCATCCCCACCGATGAAGCGCTGGAGCAGGTCAAACAGATAGTTCAAGATGGCGTCGGCCGAGCCGCAGTTGCGGCAGGCCCACAGCAGCGCCTGAATTAAGTTGTCTTCGTCAAAGCGATCGCCCTTGCGGTTGGCTGCCTCTGTAAAACCATCGGTGTAAAACACCACCGTGTCTCCCGGCTGCAGCTGGATCTGCGCCTCGTGGTACTGAGTGTTCATATCGAGGCCCAGCAGCATTCCCACCGTATCTAGACGGGTAATGGTGTTGGTAGAGGCCTGCCATAGAAAAGGCGGATTGTGGGCAGCATTGCCGTAGGAGAGAATGCGAGTTTTGGGGTCGTACTCCGCGTAAAACAGCGTCACGAATCGGTTGGAGTTCTCGAGATCCGTGTGCATCACGTAGTTGAGATGCTCCAGAATACGAGCCGGAGAGTGGCCGTTGAGCACCTCTGCCCGCAGCATGCCCCGCATCATAGTCATGATCAGTCCGGCCGGAACGCCCTTACCCATGACATCGCCAATGGCAAAGCTCCAGGCCGAAAAGGCCGACTGCTGTGAGTCTGGGTAGCGCAGCTGGTCGTAGGTGGTGGGAATAAAGTCGTAATAGTCTCCCCCCACCTTATTGGCGGTCAAGCAGCGGGCCGCTAGATCCATCCCGTCAATAATTGGGCAGTTGCGAGGCAGCAGCTGCAGCTGAATTTCGGCGCCAATTTCCAGCTCTCGATCCAGCCGTTCTTTTTTGCGCAGGGCGACTGTTAGCTCGTCATTCTCAATGG
>DATNQE010000721.1:0-4295 GCA_036702895.1 Trichocoleus sp.
GGCGTGGAGGCTCCCGACCGATTTGCGGCGACCGTAGCGGTTTCTCCCACCGGGTCAGACCTAACCCCTCAAGTTCCCCGTAACCTTCAGATGCAGGCGGGCACTGGAGAAGGGCGATTTGTTGCCAACGCCGAACGGCTGCTGGCCCAGGCCGGAGGAGAAAATACTAATTTGGCGGCAGGACGAGGGCGAGAACTGGTTGTCGTGCCCGGAGTGGAGCACATCACCATTCTCTTTAGCGATGTCAGCCACCAAGCTGCCTTGCGCTGGCTAAACGCAACATTTAATAGACCCTCTGAGAGCCAATATGCTGATCGGCGGATGGGTTGGTACGGCCTGCATCTACTAGGCTGGCTGGTCGGGCTGGCGGCAGTGGCGCCCCTGTGGAGAGAGCCGGAAGCAGCGGCCTTAAAAATATTGCCTATTCAGCGTTGGTCAGGGCTACTCATTGCGCCGTTAGTGGCCACGGCAGGATTAGTCTTGTTGAGCCAAGGGCTTGATCTTCAGGCTCTAGGGGGAGTGCAGGTCGGTGGTGCGGTTGGGGTTTGGTTCTTGATTGCAGGATTAACCTGGCTGGGCGTGCTGAGACATCGGCCTCGTATTACCCCACGGGCGATTGGTCTAGGCGGTTTGCTGTTTGCGGTTCTCTGGGTTGCCTTTGGCGCGATGGCTCAGGTGGTGTGGCTTCAGTGGTGGCTCATTCCCATTCGACTGCGGCTGTGGTTGCCGCTTGCGATCGCATGTCTCCCCTGGTTTCTGGCCTCTGGCGTTGTCCAGCAAAACATTGGAGTCGGCAAACGCGTTCTTTGGTGGTTAGCCCAAACCATCATCCTGATCGGGGGCTTTGTGCTGACGCTAAACTTTCTGCCTCAGCTGGGCTTTATGTACCTACTCTTGCCGCTGTTTCCGCCGCTGATGGGAATTTTGTCTATGGTAGCAGGGCTGTTAAATCGGGCCTGGGTTTACGCAATCGGCTCGGCGCTTTTCTTCGGCTGGTTGCTGGCAGCAGGCTTTCCCCTCTCGGCGTAAGTAAACAACTGTCAATGCAATGCGGCTGTCACTGGCAGAAATCTTGCTGTTCAATTCCTGAGACGGGTACTACAGCAAAAGCCTCCTTCATGAAGGAGGCTTTTGCGTTTCTGCCCTGGAGAAGTCCAGGGCAGTGCTTTTCCTACGGCCTACATTTCGTTAACAGTCTCTGCCTCCGAGGGGGAGCCGACGGTGCCCACTTGTTTAACCTCGGCTGGGGCCTTGGGTTCATTGACCGGCAGCTCATTGTTGCGATGCGCGGCACGATTGCTTAAGTAGGTCAACCAGGAAGGCGCCCAGGAGGAGTGGCTGTCTCTGCCAAAGGCTCGCTCTTGACCGGTTGCAGAGGGTCCCGGCAGCAGTCGGTTTACCCAGCTCAGTACGTTGATTGTTAACCCTGGGAAGAGACCATAGAACCGGGCCGTGAGCAGGGCCGGAAACGGCACAATCACTTCCGCAGCGCCGCGGCGCAGTCCGGCGATGGTTGCTCGCGACACCTTTTCTGGACTCACCGCAACCAGCGGCAGGGAGTCGCCAATACTGAACCAGGTAAACTCTTTGCGGTGTTGCCCCTTCATAATGGCGTGGTCAATAACGCCGGTATGAATAAATCCGGGGCAAACGGTGGTGACGGCTATGCCAGCGCTTGCCAGCTCGGTGCGCATGCCCTCTGACAGCCCTACCAGAGCAAATTTGCTGGCGCAGTAGGCCACCATGTGCGGCGACACGACTTTGCCCCCAATCGATGAAATATTAACGATGCGGCCAGCTTTGCGATCGCGCATCTCCGGCAGGACCGCCTGAGACGTGTAGAGCGGCGCCCAAAAATGCAGCTTCATCAGGTCGTCGTAGTCCTGCAGCGTCAGGTTTTCTAACGGCCCTACGATGTCGGTGCCGGCGTTGTTGATCAATATGTCGATCATCCCAAAGCGGTCTTTGACCTGCTGCACCATCTGCTCTACCTGAGCCTGGTCTGTCACGTCGCAGGTCAACGCAAAAACTTCTCCGCCCTGCTGCGCGAGTTCAGCTTGCGCCCGCTCCAGTTCGGCATCGTCGCGAGCGCAGATGGCCAGCTGGGCTCCCATGTCAATCAGCTGGCGGGCCATGACCAGTCCCAAGCCCCGCGAACCCCCCGTCATCAAAACGGTTTTGCCCTGCAGGTCATACCCCTGCTCCCGCGTGCGGCGATCGAGGAAAATAAAGCCTGGCAGAAGTGCGATCGCAACCGTTATCAGCGCCAATAGACCGTGATAGTTAATACCCATCTCCCGTTCCCCAAGTAAGACTTTCACTGTAGGCGCTAATAAATTGCCGCTTTCTCCTTCGTAAGGGGAAACTGCCCTAATCAATAGGCGAATTTTGGCGAGACAAATTTTGTAGTCGTAGCAACAAACTAGGACGGATACTGCCGATTGCAGTCAAGGTCAAACCAAGAGGCGAAGAAAAGTCCTGAGGGTGGAACTCCTCAAGAACTTGCTTTATGTAGAAAGCCAGGTGTAAAAGGCCAGTGGGCTCTAGAAACCTCTAAACTGATTAACCTCATAAGAAGGGCCAGGTCGTTTAGAAAGTGCAGGGTAGCTAGGAACCGCTTTCACTTTTCTAGAACTCACACCGCTCTGGTTCAGCATTAATTAACGAGAAGATATTTCAACAACAGAAAAAAAAGAGGGAGCAGCCACAGCCAAAACTTGTTCAATGAACGCTGTAGAACCCGCTGAAGCACCCGCTTTTGGGCAATACCTATTTCACTTCTTGTTTCATCCCCCCCAAGGCAGGTTCTGAGGTAAGAAAAATCGCATTTAATGGACTCAGCCGTATTGATATACGGTTATATATAAGTTATGAAACAAGATAAAACGGGCCAACTTGCTTCAGGCTGGGATACGGAAGAGCAGCAAGCAGTTAACCTCTTTCTTTCACAAACTGCTTGGGAGCTTTTGAAGCAGCAGGCCGAGCACCAGGGCATTTCTTGTTCTGAATTGGTTGAAGCCTATGCCCGTGGCGCATCTCCTATCGGCCCTTCAAGCACTACTAATGGTAAAAGTGCGGGCGCTAGTAGGTCTCTTCAGGAACACGCCGCCCACTTAGCTGCAGAAACAGCGCAGCAGCAGGCTGCATTTTTAGCAGAAGTGAGTGCAGTGCTGTCATCCTCGTTGGAGTACGAGAAAACGCTTCAAAGTGTTGCCAGATTGGCGGTTCCCAGCTTTGCAGACATTTGCTGTGTCGATTTATTGAATGACGATCGCACCATAGGCCGAGTGGCCGTTGCTCACAGCGATCCCGAAAAGGAGGAACTGAGCTGGGAGCTGATTCGCCGCTACCCTAAACATCTAGACGATGGCTATGGCATCGCGCAGGTGATGAAATCGGGGAAAAGTGAGATTGCGCTCGAAATAACTGATGAACAGCTAGCTGCTGTCCCAGATGCTGAGTATTCGCGGCTTCTTAAGGGATTAGGCCTGAAGTCTTGTATTATTGCGCCGTTAAAAGCCCGGGGTCGGGTTCTAGGGAGCATTACCTTTGTCCATAGTGACTCAGGGCGTTGTTACAGGAATGCCGACGTCCTGGTGGCTGAGGATCTGGCCCGACGCGCTGCAGTCGCCATCGACAATGCCCGGCTATTTTACGAGACCCAGCAGGCGCGCCAAACTGCTGAAAAAGCGGCTGGTCGCACGGCTCACCTGCAGGCTATCACCGCTGCCCTGTCTGAACCCCTCACCCCCCAAGAGGTGGCAGAGGTAATTGTGTCCCAAAGCATGGAAGCGTTGGGAGCCGATGCGGCGCTGGTGGCGTTGCTCACAGACGATCAGAAAGAGCTAGAAATCATCAAAGCCGTCGGATACCACTCAGATGTTGTAGAGGCTTGGCGGCGCTTTCCCCTTTCCACCCAGGCTCCCCTGTCGGACGCGGTACGAACCAAAACGCCTCTTTGGGCAGAAACTAAGGCAGACCGGCTGGCTCGATATCCCCATTTAGCAGATACTTACAGTCGCTACGAGTTTAATGTGTGGATTGCTCTGCCGCTGATCACTGACGGAAGATCCATTGGCGGATTCTCCTTCAATTTTCGAGAGCATAAGCAGATTAGCCAGGGCGATCGCGACTTTATTCTAGCGGTGAGCCGCCAATGCGCTCAGGCCATCTCCCGGGCTCGCGCCTTTGAAGCCGAGCGCAAAGCCAGAGCCGATGCAGAAGCGGCAAACCGAATCAAAGATGAGTTTTTAGCGGTTCTCTCCCACGAACTGAGATCGCCTTTGAATCCGATT
>DATNQE010000627.1:0-5119 GCA_036702895.1 Trichocoleus sp.
CGCACCGGCAATGCCGCCCGAGCCAGGCGAGGAGCCGCTGCCCGCAGCGCCATTCCGGCAATCAGCGGCGCGGCTGCATCAATTGCATCTTCCTCATCGGCCATGTCGATCATGGCGTCGATAGCTTCAAACTCATCGGCACCATCGGCCATGAGCCGTCCGGCCACATTAGCAATGCGGCCAATGGCCTGAGCCTGGGGCAGCGGAATGGCGCTGGCAATGGGCGCCACGGCCCGAGCCACCCGTCCCACAACTGGGGCAACTCGACGGGCTACCCGCCGCACCGCCCGAAACGCCCGCCGCAAAAACTCGTCGGCGTCTTCGGCATCGAGGGCATCGGCCATGGCCTCTTCAAACTCGTCGAGGGCATCGTAGTCGTCCATGCCGTCGTACTCATCGTAGGCATCGAAATCGTCGTAGGCGTCGTACTCGTCAGCGGCATCGTAGGCATCGTACTCGTCGTACTCATCCATGCCGTCGTCGAACTCGTCGCCTCCGAGCACGCTGCTAGCCACCTGACCAATGCCGCGCGCCAAACCGCCTAGAAACTCGTCGTCTTCCTCATCCGCTGCATCGTAGCCGTCATATTGATCGCCATAATCGCCTGCATCGTAGTCATCGTACGCATTACGAGCGACAGCCGGACCCTCCGCTGCATCAAAGGCCAGATCGTCCATGACATCCATTTCAAATGAATCCTGGTACATAGTGAATCCTCATGATTTCGTCATTCAACATGGGAGAAAGTAGACAGGCTTTAACATCAACAAAAGATGCCAAGCTTGCTAGCAGAAACGCGCCCACTGCTAGCAGAAACTGGGTGTTGTTGCGTGGCGAATAGCCCAATCGCCAGCCGCTCTGTTACCGGAAAAAATAGAAGGTCTGCCGCTTGAAGGCTTAGGTTCTGGCTGGGTTTTGCCCTCTCCGACGCGGCAATTTAGAGATAGCGAATGGTGATTTCAACCGGCCGATCAAACACCAGCCGCTGTACGCCTGGCTTTTCTACCCGGCCTGGTCGCTGGCCCGGCAGCCTAATGACGTGGTGGCTGGGTTGAGACAGGCGATTGACCAAAGCAGTATTGGCCGCGACCCGGTTGGTAATGCGCTGAATGGTTTGCGGCAGCTCCTGCAGCGGCAGCTGCTGTTTAGCCGCGTTGCGCTGCACCGTCTCTAGAATGCGAGGCACTGCCCTGAGCGCTTTGAGGCCCTGCTGCTGGGTTAATGTCTGCGCGGCCCGACCGGCACTGTGAACCAACCGCCGCCGCAGCGATCTGGGCAGCTTGGGCGTCTGGGGCACTGCGCTTCGCACGGCCAGGCCAGCAATCACAGGCACTACAGCCGTATTTTTCTTGTCGGTCTGGGCCAGGTCTAGAAAGGCCTCTAGGGCTTCCGCTTCGTCTGCCCCCTCTCGTCTTAGCTGGGTCGCCAGATCCGCCACCCGAGCTGCGGGGGGCTGCTGTCCTCGGGGCTCTCTCAGGCTGCCGCTGGCGGCATGCCGATGGGTGGGCCTGCGGTGCGACTTGTTGCGATGGCCGTTTTGGGCAGACGGAGCCGCCTGCCGCAGCCCCTGAACAAGGCGACGGAGAAACTCATCGCTGGTATCTGCCGTGAGGGTATCTGCGATCGCATCCTCCAGCGCATTGGCAGAGCTTTGCGGTGAAAATCCGTTAGTCAGCTCATCTTGAATAACGGCATCAAAATTTTCGTCTAGGTCTGCCAGGCCGTCGCTAGAGTCGCCATAGTCGTCCATGCCATCAGCATAGGCGTCCTCCTCATCGTAAGCAGCCTCGTAATCGTCATACTCATCGTAGGAGTCTTCAGATGGCAGGGGCGTTTCGGCTGCCAAATCGTCCATTACATCACTTTCAAAAGGCTGATCCATGGAACACCATCCCTGTGTGGCAATAGCATTGCAACTTGGAAAACACGATAAGTTTCAGCAACAGCTATTGACCAGTCACACGGTTTGGGTCACTTACTTTAGGTCGCCCAATTCAGGTCGCCCAAACGGGGTCGCATAAATGAGGGATAGCGTCTTTGAAATGACTGCATCCTGCGGCACAAAGCCTTTTCAGGCAGCCTTTTGAAGAAATACAGGCTGTATAATTACTAACAGTTCATACGGAGTAAACTTTACGCTTTAATTAACTCCAAACAGCTTTTAATACAAGAATGGCAACAATTTCTAGGTAGTGCTTGAATATGTTCGCCCATCAGGCTGAGCGTTGGTTTGCCCTTTTCCAGCAGTCGCTCCATCACGAATTAGCAGGCAATTAACCCCTAGGCTAAGGCGGTTGTGAGGGACATACACGCACCTAAAGCGGTTCATTACCGGGTTTAATTCACTTGCCATCATAAATTGCTCCACCAGAAACGCTCGAAGCTCTTACCCTTATAGGTGAACCAAAGCCGCTTGAAACGATAGCCCTAGGCACTTTCCAAGCAGTCTATTCCCGCATCCTTGTCCTATGCAAATTCTGCCCTTAGCTCGGTTTTCCTGGGTGCCGCTGATTGCCGGTGCTCTACTGCTGCCCGCGCCTGCGCAGGCCCAGCTGCCCAAGAGCGTGTGTGAGTCTAATTTTCGAGTTGCCCAGAGTGAGGGACCGCTCTTTGTGCGCGATTACCCCAGTCTAGCTGCGGCCGTTGTGACTTCGGTAGCCAGCGGCAGTGAGGTTCTTTACACCGTGAGCGATCGCAGTGGTGCCTGGGCCGAAGTTGCGCTGCCGGGCGGGCAAATGGGCTGGGTGGAAAACCGCCTGCTTGGCCCCAGCCTCGTCAACAGTCGCCAGTTCAGCGGCTCGGTTCAAATCAGAACGCTGGACGGTGGCCCCGTCAACCTGCGCGCTGAACCCGCCGTGCGGGCTAATGCGATCGCACTGCTGGAGAACGGCACCGTTTTGACCTACCTCAGCAACGAGGGCTACTGGAGCGCCGTCACCACTGCCGATGGCCTCAGCGGCTATGTGTCTAACCTCTTTCTGGTTTGTCCAGCCGCAGGGCCTACCGGATCTTAAGGGCAGGGTCAGGCGGCTTCCGGCGCGACGTCTGAAAGGACGAGCAGAAAGGCCAAATTGACCTCTGACTTAATCTCGTGGGGCGCGTTTGCAGGCATAAAGACAAAGCTGCCCGGCAGTAAAGGAATGTCTTCACCCTCTAGCGTCAGCACGCCTTTGCCGTCGAGCACGTGCATCACGGCGTTGCTGGTGGAGGTGTGCTCAGAGATATCGGTACCTGCGGCTAAGCAAAACAGCGTGTACTGGCAGTAGGGCAGCTTAATTAAGACCTTGCTGAGCACGCCGGTATCGGCGTACTCAATCTTGTCTTTGATCTGAAGCACCATTGAGGGTGCAGCCTGAGTTTGAGACATAGTTTTCTCCTGCGCACTGGGCGCACTCGATAAGGTTGCTCACGCCCTGCGACACTGGCTCACGATGCAGCGAATAGAGTGCCACGACCCATGAGCAACCTCGCAGCGGCGGTTGACTCTACGCCATCGACATCGACATTTGGCGGCAGGTTTCGGCGCAGCGGCGGCACATATCGGCGCAGGCCTGCATTTGGGCATCGTCGCCCATGCGGGCACAGTCGTCGGCGCACTGCTGGCACACCTCAGCACAGGCCCTACAGAAGTGGGCATGCAGCGGGGAGTTGCGCAGCATGAAGTTGGCGCTGGTCTGACAGCTCTCGGCGCAGTCCATCATCAGCCGAATGTGGTCGGGCTGGCTGTGGTGGCCGCCCTGCTGCAGGCAGTAGGTGATGGTGTTAAGGCAGATGCTGTGGCAGTCGAGGCAGTTTTGAATGCACTGCTGCATCTCTGAGTTAACCTGATGCAGCGAGAGTTGCTGAATCGGCATAGGGTTTCTCCTAAGGGGTTGCAAATCAAGACTCTGATCTGCCTTCACCGTAAGCAACTCTTTCACGGCAGAGCATCTTGCTACCGAGGTAGACGCAATCCTGAAGCCCTCAAGCCGGGCGGCATTTAAGGTTAAGTTTCTCAATTGGGTGCGGGGGGACGGGCTTAAAATTGAGCCAAACAAAACGACCCTTTCTATGAATTCTCTAGAGCGCTTTCGAGGCTGTCTGCTGGGGCTTGCCGCAGGAGATGCTGTCGGCACAACGGCTGAGTTTAAACCTCGCGGCACGTTTTCGCCGGTAACCGACATGGTGGGCGGCGGCCCTTTTGGTCTCAAACCCGGTCAGTGGACCGACGACACCTCTATGGCGCTGTGCCTGGCGACCAGTTTGATCAGAGCAGGCGGGTTTGATGCTGCCGACCAAATGGAACTCTACTGCCGCTGGTATAAAGACGGCTATCTCAGCAGCACCGGCAGGTGTTTTGACATTGGTAATACGACCCGTGAGGCTCTGGAGCAGTACCTGGCATCGGGCAACCCCTTTAGTGGGCCTACCCATCCGCGCTCTGCTGGCAATGGCTGCTTGATGCGGCTTGCGCCTGTGCCCATGTTTTACTGCACGCAGGGCGAGCTGGGAATTTCTAGGGAGAGCCGGGCTGCGCATTTCTCGGGTGAAAGCTCGCGCACGACCCACGGAGCAGCCGAGTGTATTGATGCCAGCCGCCTCTTTGGGGCTATGCTGTTCCGAGCGTTGCTGGGCGCGAGCAAGGCTGAAATTCTTTTTGAGAGGGATGCGGCGATGGTTGAGTCGCCCTCGATCAAAGCGATCGCAAATGGCGCATACCGCGATAAATCCATCGACGATATTCACGGCACAGGCTACGTAGTCGCCAGTTTAGAAGCTGCGCTTTGGTGTTTTTGGACAACGGAAACCTTTGAGGCAGCCATTCTGGCGGCAGTGAATCTGGGAGATGATGCCGATACCACCGCCGCCATTTGTGGGCAGGTGGCAGGCGCTTACTACGGCGAGTCTGCGATACCGAGCCCCTGGCTAGAGCAGCTTACGATGCGAGCTGAAATCACTGAGCTTGCCGATCAGCTCTACGCTGCTGAACCAGCAGATACTTGATAGCGTAGGCAGGATTTTTTCCCGCTTTAATGCTTTCCTCGCCAGCGCAGGCTGTTTTGGTTGAGCTGCTGCAGGTAGTCGTCGGGATTTTGGACGATGGCCTGGGCCAGTGCGATCGCACTCTCCAACTCCACCT
>DATNQE010000782.1:0-2274 GCA_036702895.1 Trichocoleus sp.
GCTACCGCGACCCCAGCTTTGACAGCACCAGCAGCCAGCAGCTCTATACCTGGCTGATTAAGCCTTTCGAAGCAGCGCTAGCCCAAAGCGGCACCCAGACGTTGGTGTTTGTGCCCGACGGGGTGCTGCGCAGTGTGCCGATGTCAGCGCTATTTGACGGGCAACAGTACCTGGTGGAGCGCTACGCCATCGCCACTACGCCTTCTCTGACCCTGACCGACTTTCGCCCCCTGCCAGAAAGCGGGCTGCAGGCCCTGGCGCTAGGGCTCAGCCAGGGCATTGTCACCTCCGATGGTCAGGCGTTTTTGCCCCTGCGCAACGTGCCCAACGAGATCAATACCGTTCTCACCCAGTTTCCCGGCAGCCAGGCGCTGCTAGATGCTGACTTTAGCCGCGAGCGCCTACAGCAGACGCTGGCCCAGCGGCCCTTTCCCCTGCTGCACGTCGCCACCCACGGCCAGTTTGGGGCTGACCCCAAAGATACCTTCATCGTCACGGGCAAAGGAGAGAAGCTGACCTTTGGTGAGCTGGAAGCCCTGATTCGGGGCACAGCTCCCAGCGCCGAACCGATTGAGCTGATTTCGCTCACTGCCTGCGAAACCGCTGTGGGTGACGACCGCTCCACCTTGGGTCTAGCTGGGGTAGCGATTCGAGCCGGAGCCAGAAGCGCGATCGCATCGCTGTGGACCATCGACGATGCCACCACCGCCGACCTGGTGAGCGACTTTTATACCGGCCTGCTCAAGCCCGAGCTGAACAAGGCCCAGGCACTCCAGGCAGCTCAGAAGGAGATTATTACAGCGGGCGGTGACCGGGCGCATCCGGCCTACTGGGCACCGCTCATCGTTGTGGGCAACTGGCTCTAGCAGCGAGTGAGCTGCGGGCAGACAGGACACACCATACCCGAATCTAGGCGGCTGAGTAGCCGTCTAGAACCTCATTGAGGGCCCACGGGTTCATAAAGTCGAGGTAACGTTGGGCGCTCTCGGCTGAAACCACCTCAATCAAGATGTGGTTTTCCAGCCACAGCTCAATCACGTCGTAGTAGCCGCTCCGACTGCTGCGGATAGCGCGCCAGCCCTCTCGATGTGCGATCGCAAAAATAGTGGCCTCGCCAAGCGTCACCGAAACGGTCACGCGGGTTGCTGAATAGGAAGACGGATGAGGGGTTTTGCGAAACTGCATACCGTCGCTATCGTCGCAACCCGGTACCAGTTCTGTTCCTAGCGGGTGCACCTCAATCATGGTGCCGACAGCATCCAGAGGCAGGGCCACAAAGCTGCCCGGACGAGACGGCACCGGCATGACCTTACCGCGCCAAATTTCTGCCAGTACCGAAGCCACTCTGCGCGGACTTTTAGCCGCAATCGAGATGTGGTGAATCATAGCCGTATACCTGGCTAACGTCTGTAGAGCTATTTCCTAGAGACTGTATGAAGCACCGCTAATTCAGAATGTGAAGGCTGGATCGGAATGCTGCCCTCACTGAACGAGGAAAGGTGCAGGGAAAGACTTTCTCTGCACCGGCAGTTGTGTTGCAATGCGTAGCGTTGTGTTTGGCAAGTGCTCCGGAGGGAGCGAGGTTAGCGGCGCCGGGGAGCCAGGCCAGCGCCCCAGAATCTAAGCAGGGCGATCCTAAACTTTCAAGATCTAAACTTTCAAGATCCAGGCGTCGCGGGTGTCGGCGGTAACAAAGGCAGCCGGCACCAGCGGCATCTCGACGCCTAAAGAGATAAATACAGCCCGAATGGCCGTAGCGTGGGATGCTTCAGTCGCGCCAATACCGGCCCCTGCCGTAATCAGCGCTGGCGTCTTGAGGCCTGCGACCTCTGAAGCGTAAGCGATGGCGGCGTCGGTTTCTAGCGCCAGCGCCAGCTTAGCGATATTGACATCGGAGTCGAGCCCGCCCTCACCATTTTCGATGTAGGAGGAGACATCGTAGCTGCTCTCAGCCATCACCGGGGTGCCGCCCAGGCTGCTGATAACTTCCACGAGAGTATCGCGATGGACCATGTGGTCAGCCTGGTTTTTGAGGGCCAGCGCTTTGACAAGACGACCCACTTCGGTGTCGCTGAGCGCACCAGCAGCAGCCCCGTAGGCCCAAATTGCCTGGTGCTCGTAGTAAAGCGCTTTGTTGAGAATTTCAGCATCATTGGCAGCATCGGCGGCATCAGAGCCCATATTTGCACTGACAGAGCCTGCTTTTACCGCAGAAACCCCAAGCGCTGTCGATACCCCTGCAATCACCCCGCCCAACACCACGCCTCGGCGGGA
>DATNQE010000787.1:0-2193 GCA_036702895.1 Trichocoleus sp.
CTTAAAGGAATAAAAAAGCAAAAAAAATCCCTGGCGTGAACCAGGGAAGCAATCAGGGTGCATCTACCATTCTTTTCTTCTGACGATGGCAGGCCTCTCCGGAATTTTCTGCAATTCTTCCCCTGAATTCTTGCCCACTGCTTTCCTCCATGGGTAAGACGGTAGGCAATGCCCACCCTACCAACCTCTATCCTTCTGCCCTCTGCCTTCTGGCGCTCCCTTTCCTCTCTTAACGCTGAGCTCGTCTCTATCTCAGGTCGTATTTAACCGACTGCGCCAGCGTGCCAGAATAGCTATTGCTGCTCAACTGCCTCCCATGACTAGCCCCAGCCCTTCCATGACGCTGACTGCCTACGACCTGTGGAAGTGCTATGGGGACAGCGCTGTGGTGCAGGGCATTAACTTTGTCCTAGAGCCGGGCGAGATTGTGGGGCTGCTTGGGCCAAATGGGGCGGGTAAGACAACAACGGTTGGCATGCTCTTTGGCTCGGTCATCCCGTCGCGAGGCTTTGTGCAGTTTGGCCCGTGGCAAATTCCTGCCCAAAGCCGCCAAGCTCGTACTCACATGGGCATCGTCACCCAGGAGGACAATCTAGACCCCGATTTTACGGTCTTCGAAAACCTCACTCACTTTGCCCATCACTATCGCATCACGGGGGCAGCGGCGCGGCAGCGAGCAGGAGAACTGCTCGACTTGGTCAACCTTCAGGACAAGGGCAAGTATCAGATCGATGAGCTCTCGGGCGGCATGAAGCGGCGCCTGGTGCTAGCGAGGGCGCTGCTAAACCATCCCCGGCTGGTTTTCCTAGACGAACCTACGACCGGCCTTGACCCCGATGCTCGGCAAGACTTTTGGCGCCTGGTGCTGCATCTAAAAGCCCAGGGCTGCGGCGTTTTGCTGACGACGCACTACATGGATGAGGCCCAGCGATTGTGCGATCGCATCCTCCTGCTGCAGCAGGGCAAGGTCATCGACGAGGGCAAACCCCTCGATCTAATTGCTCGTGTGGTGGGCCGCGAAGTCGCCGAGGTCGAGGGCATCCCTGGCGAAAAGCTGCAGGCGCTGGCCGAGCAGTTTGGCAGCTGGAGCCGCCCCTTTGGCAATGCCTATCTGGTCACACTCCCCGCCGATCAGCCCGAACCCCTCTGGCATCAGATCGAAGCCCTCCATCCCCAGCGGTTGGTGCGGCGCGAGGCAAACTTAGAGGATGTGTTCCTGCGCCTGACCGGGACGCTGCTGGAGTAATCCACTGGATCTGCTGGAATAAACAGCAGCGCCCCAAGCAGCCTTCAGGGAAACGTCAAAGACAGCATCGAAAACAGTGCTGGAGTAAGGGCTAAACAAGCGGCAAAAAAAGTATCAGAACCCCCTATGAAACCCGTTTCTATCACCCCGTGGGGAATTTACTCCGTCTGGTGGCGGCACTTCCAGGTGTATCGCAGCACTTGGCTGGTTAACTTCCTGCCTCCGATTTCAGAGCCCATTATCTATCTGGTAGCCTTTGGCTATGGCCTGACACCGCTGATCGGCGATGTCGAGTACCTCAACCAGAGCGTTACCTACCCTCAGTTCATCGCTCCCGGCATGATTGCCATTGGTGTGCTGTTTCAGTCCTTTTTTGAGGGGGCCTACAGCAGCTTTATTCGGCTCAACTTCCAGAAAACCTGGCAGGCGCTGCTCACGGCTCCCCTCAGTTTCACCGATGTCTTCCTGGGAGATTGGTTTTGGGCGGCCACTAAAGGCACCATTGCCGGAACGCTGACGGGGGTAGTTGCCGTTGTGTGGGGGCTCTACCAGCTGCCTCACCTAATTTTGTCGATGCCCTTCATCGTGCTGGGCAGCCTGCTGTTTTGGGCATTTGGCCTCTTTGTAGCGGGGCTGGTGCGCAAAGTCGACCAGGTCAACGTACCGATTTTTTTGGTGATCATCCCCATGTTCACCCTCTGCGGTACCTACTTCCCGCGCGACACCTTGCCCCAAGTGCTGCAGCGCATCGCGGCGGTGCTGCCGCTGGCCTCGCTGGCAGACCTGCTGCGCTGGCCGCTCGGACTCCCCAGCTGGTGGCCAATTTCGCTGCTCTGGCTATTGGTTTGCACCGTCATCATGGCTCGACTGGCGGCGCTCAAAATCTATCCCAAGCTCTTTACGTTGCGCTCTGTTTACCCTTCCTATGAGCGACAGTCAAAGCCAAG
>DATNQE010000793.1:0-3551 GCA_036702895.1 Trichocoleus sp.
GGGCCAGGTCAGCTTGCGGTTAAACAGCGGCCACTCCAGGCGTAGGATCTGAGCCATTCCCCGAGCCCAGCGCACCTGCTGACCCACATAGGAGGAGAACTTTTCGGGGGCCAGCCCGGCCACCATAATCTTGTCGTAGTAGACCGTCTCGTAGCCCAGCATGTGCAGCCGCAGGGAGGTATGGCAGTCCTCGGTAACGGTTTCCACGGCAATGCCGCCAATCTCCAGCACGTGGCTTTTGCGCACCACCGCCGCCGAGCCGCAGAAAAAGGCGGCATTCCAGAAGTCGTTGCCCCGCTGCAAGATCTTGTAAAACAGCTCGTTGCCCACCGGCACCTGACCCTGGGTGAGCAGATTGCGCTCAAAGGGGTCAGGGTTGTAGAACCAGTGGGGCGTCTGCACCAGAGACACCTTGGGATTGAGGAAAAAGCCCACGGTGTTCGTCAAAATATTGCGGCTGGGAATGTGGTCGCAGTCCAGAATCAGGATCAGGTCTCCCTGGGTGCGGCGCATAGCGTGGTTGATGTTGCCCGCCTTAGCGTGATCGTTGTTGTCCCGCGTCATCAGCAGACAGCCAATTTCTTCACACATCAGCCGCAGCTGCTGACGGCGCTCGGGAAACTTGCGGCCGTCATCGAGGATGTAAACCTGCTTTTTGGCCGTCGGGTAGTCAATCGCGAGGGCTGCTAGAGCCGTCTTGCGGACAATCTCCACATCCTCGTTATAGGTGGGGATATAGATATCAACGCTCTGCAGCTGCTCCTGGGGAATGTGGGAGATATCAACCGGCTTGCGGTCTTTGATCTTGAGGGTCTGAAAGTAGGCCAGAAGCAGGGTTGCGATCGCATAGAGCTCCGCCGCGTACAGCAGCAGGCTAAAAGCCGCGTTCACCCAACCGTCTAAATTGAGCGTGTTGAACGTTCGGTAATACAGGTAGCGCAGCGTTACCACCGAACTCAGCCACATCAATACCAGGTGCAGGTGAGCGCTCGTCTGCCGCCGCCGCTGCTGCGCCTCTAGCTGGACCAGCAGCCAGCCCAGGCCAATCAGAATGACCGCCAGAATGCTCTGCTGCTGCAGCGTCAAAGGGGTCACAATCAGCGGCACCGAAAACACCAGCACCAGCGCCAGCAGCCACAGTAGGCTACGCTGTCCCCGACCGCCTAAGGTGCGCTCGAGCCAATTTGGCAGCGCGTCGACTATACGGGTAAACCAGGAAAAGCGACGACCTAACCAGGAAGGTTTGACGTACGGAGAAGGGCTCGTCATTGTAGTTCTCCTGACTTACTAATGCGGTTGAGGTAGAGCTGAGAAACGCCGTAGGCCAGCAGCACCAGCAGCACTAGCCCCGTGGGCAGCAAAAACCAGTTCGTCTGCATAAACGTCACTACTCGGCTGCCGAAACCACTGCGGTCAATTTCTCGGGGCGAATTCTGCACCAGAGAGGTGACGGCAAAGTCCTCAGCGCTGAACTCATTAGGCTGAGCCGCGGTTCGTTTTACCAGCACCGTGTCGCCTTCTAGCTGGGAGAAGAGCGCATCTCGACGGAAGAGCTGACGCACATCTGCCAAACCCTGATCGGTCTGCCCGGTCAAGCCCAGCAAGACCCGCTCTGGGTTCCAGGGGGAAGCCACCGCCTGCACAACCCCAGCCTCATCGGGCAGCGTCTGCACTGAGCTCTGGTTTTGTCGCCGCTGGAAGAAATTGCCCAAGGCAAAGCCGTCCTGCCGCTGAAACACCTCCGGCAGCGGGAAGCGGTTGCGCAGGCCAATCGCCACCAGGTTTTGCTGCTCCCGCACCGACGACGGCAGATCGCCCGCCAAATAGGCACCGAGCTTGACTGAGTCAGCATGGCTTAACAGCCCCATGCGAGCACTGACCTGCAGCAGCGTCAACACATCCGCGTTGCTGGGGCTCTCCGGCAGGACAAAGGCCATTTGGGAAAGATCCTGAGGCGCCGCTAGCGGAAAACCCACCTGCAGCCGCTTCAGATCCGGCAGCTGCACGATGTTGCTGCGGTGCAGGCTAAAGCTGCTATCCCCGTGAACCGTGGCCCACATCGGCTGATCGGGAACCTCTCCACAGGCAATGACAGCCGATTGCGGATACGTGAAGAACTGCACGTCTAGGGTTGATGTCGGCGTCATCAGCTCTGGCGGCACGTCGACCGTAATCGAGTCGCTGCCGCCTCTGGCAGAGGCAAGCCGCTCACCCCCTATTCCCTGGCCGTTGATGCGGATGCTGACTGAGGAGCGGCGAGTATCGATGTTGGGGCTGTAGCTATAGCGCAACGTAAAGGTGCTTCCTTCCCGAAACTCGTCATCGGGGAGCGATCGCAACGGAATAGAAATCGGCGGCGGGGCCGGCAGTCCGTTAACCGTAATGTCGGAATAGGGTTGACCATCTGCTGTAAGAATGTCTCTCAGCCGCAAACGGTTGCCCGTCGCCGGTAAATATCCTGGCCAGTCGCGCGGGCTAGGAGACGGCACATCGCTGACCTCATTTACCAAAACGGCCTGTCCCGTTGCCAGCTGACGGTCCGTAGGCTGAGCCAGCATTTGGGCAGCTTTCAAGACCGCAGTAGAGTCGTTTCCGGTGACTACCAGTACTGGGCTCCCCCCATCCTTGGTGGTGGTGAGCATCAGCACCCCAACCTCCGTCGGCAGAGTCGTCCCCTTGCCGTCCAAAACCTTGCCGTCTTTTATGGCAAAGGGCAGCGCTAAGTCCGCTAGTACGGGCTGTTCGGTAGGCGTGCCGATGACAACAATGCCTTCCCCAGCTTTAACCTCCGACAAGCCGTCAACCAGACGAGTTTGCAGAGGCCGCCCATTAGTCAGCCGAGAAGCGGCCGCCTGAAAGCGACCCGCCGCTGTTAGCCAAAGGTTATTGAATGATTTAGGCCGCAGATAGGTCAGCTTGTCGGCCTCTAAGCCCAGGTTGTCCAGGAAGGGATAGGGGTAGTTAGCAAAATCTAGAGCAATGTCCTGAGGCCGGTAGTTCATCACCACCTGAGAGTCAGGCAAAATTTCGGTCCAAAGCGCTGGGTCAGTCGGGTCAGTGCATTCTTCAGACGTGTGCTGCTGAGCCCGAATGATCAAAGTGTTGTAGTCCTGAATCAGACCCGCCGGAACATCAAATAGAATGTTGCCAATCTCATCCTGCTGCCGATTCAGCGGAATGCTACCCAGGTGAGAGTTATTCAACCGCACCGTCAGATTGGAGCGGCTGGCGTACAGGGCGGGGGAGTGGCGAAAGCGGATGAGCACTTTTGCCGAATCTACCTGCCAGTTGCGCGGGCGGGTAAACCCTAGCCGGGCCTGAGAAAGAACCCCCTCCAGCTGCAGCGCATTGCCCACTACAGGGCTGCGGTTGAACTGCAGCACGTACTGGTTCGGTTCAGGTTGGGCTGCCGTAGTCGGCCCAGAAGCAGGGGCAGAAGCAGGGGCAGAAGCAGGGGCAGAAGGTTCAGCCGCAGGCGCGGCGGGTCGAACCGGAGCGGGTCTAGGAGCCGATGGAGCCTGCTGCCGGGGGGTCGCTGGGGCAGGTGCGGC
>DATNQE010000816.1:0-4563 GCA_036702895.1 Trichocoleus sp.
GTTGGCTCTAGGCGGTGATTCATTGGAAGCGTTGGGAGCAAGGGGGTGTGGGGGTGCAGGGCTAGATTAGAAAATTAGCCGACACCAGATCAATTAAACCCACCTGTCAACAAAATTGCTCTATTCTAGAGTCCCTGCTAACCCTTTCCGAGTTCCTTGCTTCTGCCTTGACCTAATACAAACTCTCCAAGGACTGACCATCCAGGGTTCGCTCAATTGCGGTAGCGATGCGAGAGGCTACCGAAACCACCGTGAGATTGGGCGAATTCAGCGTCAGCGGTACCGTGTCGGTGGTGATGAAATGTTTGAGCGCTGACTGCTCCAACAGGGCCGAAACGGCTTCTGGCAGCAGAGCGTGGGTAGCGGCAATGCTAATTTCTGGGCGGGCGCCGGCATCTAGCAGGGCTGCGATCGCATCCTTCAAAGTTCCCCCGGTGGACACCAGATCGTCCACCAGCAGGCAGCTCCGGCCCCTGACCTCACCGACAATGCGGCAGACGTGGGTGCTGTCGCCGCTGTTGCGGTGCTTGTGGAGGACGGCTACGTCGGTCTTGAGCTGTTCGGCGTAGTGCAGCGCCAGATTCATGCGGCCAGTGTCGGGGGAAATGATCACGACGTCTTTGTCCACGTGGTCGCTAATGCCCTTGAGCAGCAGCGGCACGGCTGTCAGGCTGTCGATGGGAATGCGGAAAAACCCTTCGGCTTGCGGCGTGTGCAAATCAAAGGTGAAAACGCGATCAATCCCGGCTGCCTCCATCAAATTAGCGACGACGCTGGCCATAATTGGGCGCTTTTCGCCATCGCGCTTGTCAGAACGGGCATAGCCGAAGTAGGGCACGATGGCGGTAATGCGGGCAGCGCAGGCGCGGCGGCAGGCATCGGCCAGAGCCAGTAGCTCCATCAGGTGATTGTCCACCGGTGGGCTTGTAGACTGCAGCAAAAAGACGTCCTGATCGCGCACCTCGTCTTGAATCACTACGCCCACCTCGCCGTCGGGGAAGCGCTGCAGGTCGCAGCGGCCCAGCGTCATGGCCAGGCTGTTGGCGATCGCATGAGCCAAATCGGGGTTGGAGCTGCCGGTAAATAAAAGCATTGAAACAGCGTTAACAACAGAAATGAGGAGCCCGGTTGGGATAGCGGCCTAGCCCAGCCAAACTCCTCATTTCATGATGGTGCGATCGCACCCTTGCAGCCTCTACCCATATCCTGATTGATCAGGCGGGGTTAGAGAGAAAGCTCTACCTCTCGAGTTCTATCTCCCGAGTTCTGCCTCCTGACGGGCAACCTCGTGAATCACCGAAATCACGCTGTCGGGGTTGAGCGAGATCGAGTCAATGCCGGCCCGCACCAGGAAGGCAGCAAAATCGGGGTGGTCGCTCGGCCCCTGCCCGCAGATACCTACCTTGCGGCCTTTTTCGTGGGCAGCGGTAATCACCATCTCAATGGCCTTCTTCACCGCCTCATCGCGCTCGTCAAACAGCTCCGAGAGCTCGCCCGAGTCGCGGTCAACCCCCAGAATCAGCTGGGTCAGGTCGTTACTGCCAATTGAGAAGCCGTCGAAGCGGTCGGCAAACTGGCTGGCCAGCAGCACGTTCGAAGGAATCTCGCACATGACGTAGACTTCCAGGTTGTTCTCGCCCCGGCGCAGGCCGTTGGCCGCCATCACGTCGAGCACCCGGTCGGCTTCCTGCAGGCGGCGGCAGAAGGGCACCATGATCTTGATATTGTCTAGACCAATCTCGTCGCGAGCGCGCCGAATCGCCTGACACTCTAGCTCAAAGCCCTCACGGTAGCGATCGCTGTAGTAGCGCGACGCGCCCCTAAAGCCCAGCATGGGGTTTTCCTCCTTGGGCTCGAAGGCGTTGCCGCCGATCAGGTTGGCGTATTCGTTAGTTTTGAAGTCGCTCATCCGCACGATCACCGGGTGCGGGTACTGGGAGGCAGCAATCTTGGCGATGCCTCGGGAGAGCTTATCGACAAAGTACTCGCGCTTGTCGCTGTAGCCCTGGGTCATCTCGCGAATCTGCTTCCAGGCGTTTTTGTCCTCTAGCTCGTTGTAGTGGATCAACGCCATCGGGTGAATCTTGATCAGGCTGTTGATGATGAACTCCATGCGGGCCAGGCCAATGCCTTTGGCCGGCAGCTGCCACCAGCTAAAGGCCGCACCGGGGCTGGCGATGTTCATCATGATGCGGGTGCGGGTGTCGGGCAGGTCATCCAGGCTGACCTCTTTGCTCTCAAACTCCAACTCGCCGTCGTAGACAAAGCCCTGATCGCCCTCGGCGCAGGAAATGGTCACCGGGCGGCCATCCTTGAGATCTAGCGTGCCGTGACCCGTCCCTACGATGGCTGGAATGCCGAGCTCGCGGCTGACGATGGCGGCGTGACAGGTGCGACCGCCGTAGTCGGTGACGATGCCCGCCACTCGCTTCATCACCGGCACCCAGTCAGGGTCGGTCATCTCGGTTACGAGAATGCTGCCGTCGGTGACCTGATCGATATCTTTGGCGCTAAGCACGCGGCAGACCTTACCGGATGCGATCGCATCGCCAATGCTGAGCCCTGTCAAAATTGGCTCACCCGATCCCTTCAGCCGATAGGTCTTGAGAGAGCCGCCCGCCTTCTGAGACTGCACCGTTTCCGGCCGCGCCTGCACGATAAACAGCTCGCCCGTATCGCCATCTTTGGCCCACTCCATGTCCATCGGCATGCCGTAGTGCTGCTCGATAGTCACGGCCCAGCGCGCCAGCTGCAAAATCTCCTCATCGCTGAGCACAAACGAGTCCCGCTCATGGCCCGGGGTTTTGATCACCCGCGTCGACTTGCCGCCCTCTGGGCCGTAGACCATTTTCTTGGCCTTGTCGCCCAGAGTCTTTTCCAGAATGGGGCACAGCTTGTCCTGCTCCAGCAGCGGCTTGAATACCGAGTACTGGTCTGGGGTGACGCTGCCCTGCACCACCATTTCACCCAGGCCCCAGGAGCCGGTAATCAGCACCACGTTAGGAAAGCCGCTCTCAGTGTCGATGGAGAACATGACCCCAGCAGAGGCTTTGTCCGAGCGCACCATCTTCTGTATGCCGATAGAGAGCGCTACCGACAGGTGCTCAAAGTTTTTCTCTTCTCGGTAGCTGATGGCCCGGTTGGTAAAGAGCGAGGCGTAACACTCGCGGCAGGCGTGGAGCAGCTCTTTCTCGCCGCTAACGTTGAGAAACGTTTCCTGCTGACCGGCAAAGCTGGCATCGGGGAGGTCTTCGGCCGTGGCGCTGCTGCGTACGGCTACATCAACCTCAGCCACACCGTAACGCCGGCTCATCTCACGATAGGCCTGGCGGATTGGGTCGGCAATTTCATCCGGAAAAGGTGCGTGCAAAAATGCCTTGCGAATAGCTTTTCCGGCCTCTGCCAACGATTCTTTGCCCGCTTTTAGCTGCTCTAGGTGAGACTCAATCTTTTCTCTTAAGCCATCGGTTTGTAAGAAGTACCAGTAGGCTTCTGAGGTGGTAGCAAAGCCATCAGGCACCTGCACGCCTTTTGATTTGAGAGAGCTAATCAGTTCGCCTAAGGAGGCATTTTTACCGCCTACGCTCTCTACGTCCTGATTGGTTAAGCCATCGAACCAGCGTACAAATGCGGTTCTTAAAGCAGTTTCTGTTGCCATTTTTCTTAATCGCTGAAATGGAGTGAATTCGAACTCTGGGAGTCTTCAGCGAGGGCGCAGCGATCGGGGAAACTCCCAGCCCCGTTTGGCAGATTTGACCTTTGAAATAGAGAGCTCGTTGTGTAATAGAACCCTTGCCCTGACTGCACTAGCTTTGTCTAAAAAGCAAAATGCTGATTCTCTGAACGGGCTCAAATGGTCAATGAATTGCAGCTGCCAGCTGCAACGATCCGTTGAAAAGATGAAAAGGAAACGATTGAGATACTTCCAGAATAGAAGGCTCTAATCGAAGCGGGTTAAACCTGACTCAAGTTGTTAAGAATTTGAAGCAATTAAAGAAGCAATCAGCCAAAGGATTACCCAGCAGGATGAATGGAAACTCGGCTCACATCAACGGCCTGCACGCCGTCTACCTGAGCCGCCACATCCATGATGCGATTGAGCACCGTTTGGTCTGGGGCACTGCCCTCGAAACACACAACGGCTTCCCGCTGGATGATCTGAAGCGTTGGCACATCCTCTAGCTGAGCATCGCCATCAAGCTGTTTGGCAATACGTTTAGCCAATCCAGTTGTGTCATATTCCCCCTCAAAGCCCATATATTCAGGCGGCGTAGGGGGTGTGTGCATTCCCGCCTTTTCCCGCAGGTCCTGGTCATAGGTGTCGGTATGCCCCAACTTCATAGCGTGGCTCACCGGCACTGGATGGGTAGTGCTATCGGGCGGCCCTGCTGAAACTCGCTCTAACCAGCTCATAATTCACCTCCCGATGGGTCTTGCCCACCATAGGTATGTGCTTGAAATCAGGTAGCCCTGCTCCCTAGGGGATGAGAGAGTAGAGCCACCCGACCGATGCCAACGGTCCTTAGCTTTGAGATGACCGATGGGTATTGCCTGAGCGCTCAG
>DATNQE010000818.1:0-3967 GCA_036702895.1 Trichocoleus sp.
CCTACCCCGCCACTCCCTCGCTCTCCCGCGCGTCGACCCTCGATATCCGCGCTCCCCGCATCATTGCCATTGGCGCTTCGACCGGCGGCCCCAACGCCCTCCACACTCTGCTCCGAGCCCTGCCGCTCACGCTGCCCGTGCCCGTACTCTGTGTGCAGCACATCAGCGAAGGCTTCCTGCCGGGGCTGATCGACTGGCTCCGTCGCGAGTGCCGCTTGCCCATCGTCATCGCCCAGGCCGGCCAAATTCCCCAGTCCGGCACGGTTTACTTTGCGCCCGAAGACCGCCATTTGGAGATTGATGCCAGCGGCAGACTGGCCTGCACACCCCCTCCCCCCGTCGATGGTCACTGCCCCTCTGCCACCGTTCTTTTCAAAAGCGTTGCAGCCTTTTACCGCCGCTCCAGCATCGGAGTGCTGCTTACCGGCATGGGCCGAGACGGCGCCAATGGGCTGCTCGCCATCGCCCAAGCCGGCGGCCTAACCCTGGCCCAAGACGAAGCTACTTGCGTTGTATTTGGCATGCCAAAAGAAGCGATCGCACTAGGCGCCGCCCAGCACGTCCTGCCAGTGCAGAAGATTGGGCCGCATATTGCTAGCGTTTTTAGCAACAGCTAGAGGGGCATAGGGGTATAAGGTTCAAGGTGCAGGGTACAGGGGGGGATGATGTCGACCTCGCACCTGCCCTGTACCCTGCCCCCTATACCTTGAACCTTACCCTCACCCATCCCAAGCACCTGAAGAAACCCTAGGAACCTATCGGATTAGCAATCAAAGACTGAACCACCTGCCGCAGCTGGCTGGCCTCAAAGGGTTTGGTGACATATTCATTAGCCCCTGCCATGCGCCCCTGCACCTTATCAAAAGGAGTGTCCTTAGAGGTGATCATGACAATCGGCAGGGTGCGAAACTGGGGAATAGTGCGGATGGTGCGGCACAGCTCCAGTCCATCAATCTCGGGCATGGTGACATCCAGCAGCAGCACCGCAATCGGCTCGTGGTAGATCAGGTTGAGCACTTCGAGTGGTTTACCCGTAATCAACACCCGGTACTCGCTCTGCAGGGCATCTTCAATCAGCTTTTGAATAATCAGGCTGTCGTCTACTGCTAGTACGCAGGGCTTGTCAGTTGCGGGGCCAACCATGATGCGTCAATGCCTATCAAATCTCGCATTTCTGCCTCTAGGGTTCCCGAGTAGCCGGGGAATGGGGTACACCAGCGCAACAGTTATTTGCGAATCCATGTAGAACCATTACCCCCACCGAAGCTGCTGCGGTTGCCGGGGAACTCTAGCAACATGGATCAACGGATTATAGAAGAATCCATGCTTAGGGAAGCCTCACAGCCGTTAGCCCAGCCTCGATTACAGCGGTCAGGAGCCAGTAGCAATGTGGCCAGCGATGGCGCTGGGGCATCTGCAGACGCAGACCCAACCCGGCTGTTGATGAACAGCCTGCAGCAGGCCATTGCCCAAGCCGAGACGCTTGAGAACCTGCTTCATCGCTGCATAGCGATCCTAGAGCAGGCTCTAGCAGCGCGCTTCATCTACCTTTGGGAGTTCAACCCCCAAAGTGGTTTGCTGGAGCAGCAGATTGCTTCTGAACCAACTCATCGCCCTCCCTTTTCAGACCGCATCCCGCCGGGAATTTCCATTGTGGGGCTAACAGCTCAGACCCGAGAGCCCTACGTTACCGATCAGCTTAGTCAAACCCTTTGTGTAGCGTCTACCGACTGGATTCGCCAGGAGGGGCTAACGTCTTTTGCGGCGCTGCCGCTGCTGGTGAGCAATCGGCTGGTTGGCGTCCTGGCCTTTTTCAGCGAGCAGCCGCTCACGGCTCCGATACAGCCGCTGCTGGGCTGGTGCAGCGCCATGCTGGCTGGAGCTATCGCCTTTCACCGCAGTCGTACTGCCTTAGAGAGCCGCCAGGAAACGGTACTTTACCGGCTAGCTAGCCAAATTCAAAATTCCTTGGATCTCGACACCATTCTGGCAGTGGCGGTGCAGGAGATTCAGGACATCTTTCAGATTGATCGCTGCAACTTTCTGTGGTGCTGGACTCAACAGGGCGCTGACGACAGCAGCCCCGTGCCGCCTATCATTGCTATCACCCATGAGGCTAAAACCAATACCATTGCTAGCCTGTTGGGGGAGTGCTCCCCTGACCAGGTCAGTGTGTTAGCGCCCAAAATTTTGGCGCTGCAGAGCATCTGCACCAGCGATGCCCCCCAGGACAACCAGCTCGATGACATCACCCAGGCACTTCTCAAAAACTGGGATCTGCAGGCGTGTCTGCTGCTGCCGCTCGAAACCCGCAATGGCCAACTAGGCGCGATTTTGTGTGGCCAAACCGGCAACCAGCGCCCCTGGAGTCATGCTGAGGTCGAACTGCTTCAGGCCATTGCCAACCAGGTTGCGATCGCAATTAACCAGGCGGAGCTGCACGCCCAGACGCGCGCCTCTGCCTTTGCCGCCCAAACCCAGGCTCGCCAGCTCAGCGAAGCGCTCGACACCCTTAAACAGGCCCAGGCCAAGCTGATCCAGAGTGAAAAGATGTCTAGCCTGGGTCAGCTAGTGGCGGGCATTGCCCACGAAATCAACAACCCAGTCAACTTCATCAGCGGCAACCTAAGCTACGCCCAGGATTACTTCAAGAACCTGCTGGGCCTGCTGGAGCGCTACCAGGCCCACTACCCCCAGCCCCACGCCGACATCGAGGCCTACATCGACGAAATCGACCTGGACTTTATGCTGCAGGATCTCGACAAGCTACTCAACTCGATGCAGGTAGGGGCCAACCGTATTTGCCAGATTGTGCTGTCCTTGCGCAACTTCTCCCGACTCGACGAGGCCGAGCTAAAGCCCGTCGACATCCACGAGGGGCTAGACAATACCCTGCTGATTCTGCACAACCGGCTCAAGTCCAAAGGCGACAAACCCGAAATCGAAGTTGTTAAACACTATGGCCAGCTGCCCCCGGTAGAGTGCTTCGCCGGGCCGCTCAATCAGGTCTTTATGAATCTGCTGGGCAACGCCATTGACGCGCTAGAAGAGCAGCCCGCCCCGTGCCAAATTACCATCGAAACCGACACCACGACCCTGCTGCAGGCCGACGGCACAGAAACCTCTGCCGCCCGAATTCGTATTCGAGACAACGGGTCTGGCATTGCCGAAACCCATTTGGCCCACCTGTTTGAGCCCTTTTTCACGACCAAACCCGTAGGCAGAGGTACCGGGCTGGGGCTAGCCATCAGCTATCAGATTGTGGTGGAGCGGCACCAGGGCAACCTTACCTGCTACTCCCAGGTCGGCAGCGGAGCCGAGTTTATCGTTGAAATTCCGATTCAACGCAGCAGTCCGTAAAGCCGATCCGGAGGGGTGAAGTCAATTTTAGAAGAGACAAGGTGCGCCCAATGGCAGCATCTTAGTGAAGGCTGCGGCAGCGCCAATCAGGTACTTGCTCTGGCCGCTGGGCGGATTCAAGCAAACCTGCCCAAAGCAGCTCGACCAAAGCGCAACCAAGGCTTATTTGTCAATGGGTTAGATTCTCTTTCCTGCCGAGCCTGATGGAATTATCAGGGTAGGGGGAATCCTATAGCTATAAGATTTGTGCAATTCCACCGCTATGTTTACCTCGACGAACGCACTCGTTCAACCTGCGATCGCACAAGCGCCTACCCCCGCCGCCAAAACCGGCCTAGAAAATCCATGGATGGCCTCCTCGGGCGTGCTGCTAGTGCTGCTGCTGGGACTGGGCATCTACTCCCACTTTCAGACCGCTCGCATTATGAAGCGACTGAAGTTCGAAGAATACAAAAACCAGGAGCTGCAAAAGAAGGTCCAGCGGGCGCTCAAAACCATCACCAAGATGGAGAAAAACCCCGACCTAATTCATTCGCGGGAGTTTAACCTGGACTACCTGCGGATGCGCATGGAGGAAGAGCTGTTTCACTTCTCCATCGTCAACCAG
>DATNQE010000819.1:0-3703 GCA_036702895.1 Trichocoleus sp.
GGAAGTCGTGTCGACCGATTTCATCGGCGACACCCGCTCGAGCATCTTCGACGCCGGCGCGGGCATCGAGCTCAACAGCAACTTCTTCAAAGTGGTTTCCTGGTACGACAACGAGTGGGGCTACTCCAACCGGGTGCTGGATTTGATGCTGTATATGGCTCAGCAGGAAGGCATTTTGTCGGGTGTGCAGATTCCCGCGACGGTGTAGCTAGTTAGCAATAGCCACTGGAATTAGGACGGGGTGCAGGGGTGAAACCTTTGGCTGGGAGCAAAGCCCCACACCCCAAATTAAATGTCTTAAGCCTATGGCGGTAGCTATAGTAGCGCTCTCTTTGATTTGAGCTATGGCGTTTGTATTGAGTGCATTCCATATGCCTCTATCAAGATTATCTGTGGCTTGATTTCAGAGAGTTGCTACCACCTCATAATCTAGCTTTGATGAAAACAGATTTCCTGTCGGGCGCAGTTTACTGCGCCCTTTTTCTTACGCGCCTAACTATTAACAGCGGACTCTTCTAGGGAAACCGCGCTAGCGTCCTCCGGCACCACCTGCCAGCAGCGCACACCGGGGGCCAGAGTGATGAGGTCCTCCATGTTGCGCCACATAGTGCAGCAAATAGCATCCAGGGGGAGGTCGTTGGGGTCGGTGCCGAAGGGGTTTTCGATTTCAATGCCGATAGCCTCGATGCCAAATACAGCAAAGCTAATCAGACCTGAAATTAGGGCGGTCCACCAGCCCAGCTGGTCTACCATCTGAAACGGCAGCGCCAAGCAGTACAGCAGCAGTAACTGTTTTAGATGGATTGAGTAGGCCAGAGGAATGGGCGTTTTGAGAATGCGCTCACAGCCGCCCAGTACGTTAATCATTTCATCGAGGCGCTCGGTCATTGCTGTGAGTTCGTAGGTGCTAATCAGCCCTCGATCGTGCTGAGTTTGCAGATAGTCGGCAATCCAGAATGCAATCTCAATTGGGGGATTGTTCATGGTTTGCAGCTTCTCAAATTGCCTAGGGGTAATGAGCTCAGCGACCTCACCGTTGGGGCGCTGCGATCGCAAGTGCAGCTTGACTGCCAGGGCAAAGGCCACTAGCAGCTTGAGCGCTCGGATTTTGTTGCTGCGATCGCTGGGGCTGTTTTCGCGAATGGCTACCCATATTTGCCGGGCTAAGTTGCGAGTAGTGTTGATCAACGTGCCCCACAGCTTGCGACCCTCCCAAAACCGTTCATAGGCTGTGTTGGTTCGAAACACCAGCAGCAGACCCAGCACAATGCTCGGCACCAGCGTTCCCAGTACGGGCCAGGACACGCGCCAGCCTTGGTAGTGCAGCAGGGAGATGGTTAAGGCAAAACCCGCACAGAGCAACACCCGGGGCAGAATCCCAGGAATGACTGAACCCTGGAGCCGAAACAGAATGCGAAACCACTGGCGACTGTAGGTGTGGTTGAGGTCGTTAAAGACGGTGGACTTCATACAGCTAAATGTGGAGTGCTGACCGCTCGGACACGAACTGCTGCAAAGGTTTGCTGCATAGGATGTGATCTGACTGACTACCTAGCCAGGATGCCCAAAGAGCAACGACTGTTCCGATCGGGCTAACGTTGGCTGCGCCAGATAGCTTCTCCCCCATAGCCTCTTTTGTAGCCTCTTTTGGCTGAGCTGGCTGTCTTTTTGAGGGTGTTTTGCACAGTTAGTCAGGCACAGGTGTCTAGTCACAGTTGGCTAGGCGTCAATCACCACATCACTTCCTTCAATCCGGGCGCTGTAGGTGCCCAATGCACTGCCCGCTGGACCTTGCAATACAGCCCCATCTGGGGCAAAGCGAGCGCCGTGGCAGGGGCACTCCAACTCCTGCGCCTGGTCCTGCCATTTGACGATACAGCCCTGGTGAGTGCAGGTGGGGTTAACTGCTTTGAGGCTTTCGGGACGGGTGCGATCGCGCGTTACTAGAACCGGCCCCAGCGAAGTCTTTTTCTCAAGGACTCCCGATGCGTCTAAATCGGCTACAGACCCCACCACGACAGCGCCCGTCGGCGAGGTGCTCTGCCTGCCACCAAAGCGACCCAAACAGCTTTGCACTACCGCTGCTAGCCAACCTAACCCAATCCACTGCACAAAACTGCGTCTGTTCATAGTCCGCTCCACAGAAGGGAAAAACGTGGGGAGAGTCCAATTATGAAACATCTGCTCATCAGACCGCTCACACCCCACTCTTGTCGGCTCTGGTGTTCAAGGAGGCAAGGCCCAGGGCACCCCGCTAGAATTTTCATGGTTTCTTCTCTTGCTGCGACTATGCCCCAGCTCAGCGATTCTCAGGCCAACGCATCCCCGGCTAATTCCTCTCAGGCCAATGCTCCCCAAGCCAGCCCTACGGAGTGGAGCGGTCGCTATGCCGACAAAGACAGCCTGCGCAGCCAGGTATGGGCGACTTTGAAGGCGCAGAAGGCGGTACGCCGCGACCCGGTCGGCCACATTCCCAACTTTATCGGCGCTGACTTAGCGGCAGAGCAACTGGCCGCGCTGTCGATTTGGCAGCAGGCCCAGGTGGTTAAATGCAACCCCGACTCGCCCCAAAAGTCGGTTCGCCTGCGAGCCTTGCAGGATGGCAAAACGCTCTACATGGCTGTGCCTCGCCTCACGCGAAAGAAGTGCTTCGTTGAGCTAACGGCAGAGGCCCTAGCCGCCAAAGGCATTTCTCTAGAAACGGCGGCCACCATGCGAAATGCCCTAATTTATGGACGACTGGTCAGTTTTGAAGAAATGCTGCCGATTGATCTGGTGGTGACGGGGTGCGTTGCGGTGAGCCCCAACGGCGGCCGCACAGGAAAGGGCGCAGGCTTTGCGGATCTAGAGCTGGCGATGATGGCCCAGTTTGACCTAGTGCAGCCAGCAACGCCGATTGTGACCACGGTTCACTCCCTGCAGGTTGTAGAAAACGACCTGCTGCCCATGCAGCCACACGACTGGCCTTTGGACTGGGCAATCACGCCAGAGGCTGCGATCGAAACCCAGACCCCCTACTCTAGACCTGCCGGGCTTGACTGGGAGGCGATTCAACCAGAGCAGTACCGGCAAATTCCGATATTGCGATCGCTTCGGCCAGCCCCAATGTCTTGATAAGGTTTTGCCGCCCTAGCGCCTTAGGCCTGGCTCTTATTACGACTAATGAAATTTCGCTCAATCGGTTGCCTGTAGCGATACTCTCAGAGGTTTTTCACCGATCAACTCCGGGGGCAGCAGCTTTCAGAATCTAAAGTCAGGGTTCAACATACTTGGCAAGTGAACGGTACCCGAGGGAGCAGCTGTAGAGCGAGCAACAAACAGCAAAAAAAGAGGGCGCAGTGTGTGCGCCCTATGGTAGACCCAACTCTAGCTTGTAAACTCAGCTCTATTTGATGCACCCAAGGCTCGCCGTTCCTGTTGAGGCGAAAGGTTAGCCCTAGCTCAGCCATCGCTGTGGACGTCTATGGGCGCTGGCTCGAGGACCTTTGGCGGTCTTTGAATGCGCCTTGAACTAGCAAAACCTGCCCCAGCAGCCGGCGGTACGGTAGACGTAGCCGCCACAGTAACGACTTCAGGAAATGTCAGTAGGGGGACTGCTGCGCTAGGGCAGGCAAAGGCATCCTAAAAATGGACGGCTTCTAATAGGTGGTACGGTCGTCGCTGACGTTCGGATGCATTTTTTAGAAATATTTTTTTGACTTGC
>DATNQE010000640.1:0-2117 GCA_036702895.1 Trichocoleus sp.
ATTCATAGCGTTGAGGCTTTAGGAGACGAACCTACCGTCACGTTCAACCTCTATGGTGCCGGCGTCTCGCAGCGCTTTGAGTTTGATGCGACAACCTGCAGCGCCAAAAAATTTTAAAGACTCGCGCTAAGATGACTCTCCTTCAGGCGAGCCTCCTCTCAACCTCTCTACCGCTTAAACGCCTCTGCCGGCAATCCTAGTTGTGTACCGATTTACTCACCGACTCGTTGTGGCGGGGGCTGTAGTCGGTGCAGTCAGCGGCTTCTTTTCGCAGCGCCAAGCCGGGGTTGACGGCACAGGGTAAGAACGTGTTGGGGTGGAAATAGCGGCAGTCTTGGCAGGGAATCGGGCTGCGGTTACTCTCTAGGCCACCTCGGGTCCTGCTTCGCTCAGCCTTACGTTGAAAGCTTGTTCGCCGCAGCATTAGGAAAACACCCACCAGCAGCAAAATGCCCGCTCCGGCAGAGATACCCTCTTGGATCGAAGTATCCTCGCTGGGCGTATTCGCAGGCATAGGATCAGTCGTGATGCCGCTAGCTACTAGCTCACCGCCGGTTAAACCACTCTCGGTTGCAATCACCCCTAGCTCACTGGCGCTGAGGGCTCGAGGAGCTAATTCATTAACGAAGGAAAAATGCTGCGTTTGCAATAGTGTTTGCATACCTCTTCACTGCCCTGCCGGGTCACTGTCCCCAGCCTAGGTCTTTCTGAAGAGGGCAGCACTCTGTCTTTTGACAGAAACAAACGTGTCAGTTGACAGAAGCCTGATTTTTGCTGAAATTGCTACCGTTCCAGTGTTCAAGGCGAAATGCGAAACGGCATTTTCAGGCAGCCTCTGCTACAAGGTGAACTCTTCGCTGCTCCTTGTCATGCCCCTAGTGCCCCGATGTCCTGCAGATACTAACTTAGTAGCTATGCAACTTCTCTCTAAAGCCGAACTGAAATCCCTGATAGCGCTGGCAGATGGTCCCTGTGTGTCCCTCTACGTACCTATGCAGGTAGCAGGCCCGGAGACCCGACAAAATCCGATTCTGTTCAAGAATCTGCTCCGCGAGGCCGAATCTCAGCTTCAGGACACCGGCCTTAGCAGCAGCGAAATTGCCAGCCTGCTGGAACCCGCTACAACCCTGCTAGACGGCCACTTCGATTTCTGGCAGCACCAGGACCAGGGATTAGCCTTCTTCATGACCCAAAACGGCTTCCGGTCCTACTCTCTCCCCCTTACCTTTGAGTCCCTAGCCGTAGTGGGCGATCAGTTTCACCTGACGCCACTGATGCCGCTGCTGACGGGCAATGGCTATTTCTACGTTCTGGCTATCAGCCAAGATCAGGTGCGGTTGTTCCAAGCCACCGAGCACAAAATCGGCGAAATCACCCTGGAGGATGTGCCCCAAACCCTGGATGAGGCGCTGCAGTATGACGACAACCAGGACCTAGAGCGCCGCCAGGACACCGGTCGAGGGGTCGCTAGTGCGTCGGGCAGCTACCACGGACAAGGGCTAGACCCAGCCATTGATAAAGAATCGATTCGGCAGTTTTTCCTGCTAGTCGACCGGGGCCTGCACCGTTACCTCGAAGGAGAAAACGCGCCGCTGGTGCTGGCCTGTGTGGATTACCAGCACTCAATTTTCAAGGATGCCAGCAAGTATGCTCACCTTGTCGATGAGCACATCAACGGCAGCCCTAAACTGCTCAAGCCCGAAGAGTTGCACAGTCAAGCATGGCAGATTGTGCAGCCCATTTTTCAGCAGTCTCAGCAGCAGGCAATCGAGCAGTTCCGCGAAATGTTGGGTACTGGGCAGGCCGCCGCAGAACTCACACAAATCGTGCCAGCCGCCCACCGGGGCCAGATCGACACCCTCTTTACCGTAGCCGATGAGCACTGCTGGGGCTCCTATAACCTAGATGCCGATGCCCTAGAGCTCCACGACGAGAGCCAGCCAGAGGACAGCGACTTGATTAACCTGGCTGCTGTGCAGACACTCCTGCAGGGCGGCAAGGTCTTTGTTGTAGATCGAGAAGAAATGCCTGAGGATTCTCCAGTTGCAGCTATCTACCGCTATGGGCTGCCGGTCGAGGTCATGGATGCGGCGACTGAGCGCTTAGGCAATACCCAT